>JAPLCR010000309.1:21344-23478 GCA_026392135.1 Armatimonadota bacterium | reverse complement strand
TAGTAGCTAAACGAACGGGCGCGGTAAGGGTTCCCGTAGATGTCGGTTGCGTTGCTTCCCCGATAGGTGGCTCGGAAACCCGTACTGGTAATACGGGCAGGCGGTGGGCGAAAGGAGCCTGCCGCCCCAAAAGAGCCTCCAAAGCCTCGTTGCCCTCCGAAACTACTACCGCCGCGTACCGAATAACTAGATGAGAAGCCCCGCGAAACGCTCGCTCTGCCAATACCAAAAGAGCCTTTCCCAAAGGCGTTGTCCGGCGCAATGACGTTCGCCAAAGTCATTATCACCACAAGCACGGCGAAAAGGCGATAACACCATCGTCTAAACGTCTCCAAAAGCGTAAGGTGTAGGCGCAAAAACTCCCGTAGCCTCTCCAACTCCGTTATCAAGTCTTTCGGGAGTTGAGCGGCGCGCTCCAAAAGAGCGTCCACAAGGCGGGGAATGTCCAGTGAGCGAATACTTCCGATAACCGAGTCCGCCACCGCCTCAACCATCTCGCGAGTGTGGTACGGGTGTTGAATAGGGATAGAACGGACAAGCGAATCGAGGGCGTAAGGCTCCATCTCCTCATTTGGGGGGGAGGAGATCACCGTTGTATCGCGTGCAGGGTTCAGTAAAAGTGTAAGCAAGCAAGAGTTCTCAAGCGTATGTAGAGGGGCTTTGTTTTCGATGCGGTGGTCTTCACGAGTAAATGTCGCACCTCTCCACAGCCGGGAGATATCGGCTTGCTCCGTATCTACTGGGCACTTTAGCCCCCGGAGGTGCGCCCGTCCTATAGGGCGCGGAGAAGCCAGCATAAAGCCCCAAGCACCGTACCCCTGCTCCCGATAAGACGGGATACAGACTCGATAAGGCACAGGGTAGAGTCCCGCGCTTCGCACGGTCTTTTTCAGGCAGAAAAATGCCTCTGGAGTGCGCTCCGGAGATACCGTGTTCAGCCCCAACATACCGTCCGGAGTAAGCGAACCTCTCAGGCGGTTATACCACTCCTGAGTGCATATGCGCGTCTCTTCTGGGCGGCGCGGAACCGTGAAATCACAAAAAATCGCATCGTAAAGAGAGGTCGAACCGAGGAAGTCCCACGCGTCGCCTATCGTGACATGGGCGCGGGGGTCGTCAAAAGCGTGTCGGTTACTCTCCGCAAAGCGCGTTCGCCCCATCTCAATGACGGACTCATCAATATCCACAAGGTCAACACGCGCAACGTTCGGAAAACGTAGGCACTCACGTAACGCCAAGCCGTCGCCCCCGCCGCAAATAAGAATGTTGCGTCCCTCCGCCATCAGGCTTTTCGAGAGAGTAAGAGCGGGCAAAACGAGGCTTTCATGGTATATCGCCTCATCCCGTGAGTCAAACTGAAGGTCGCCCTCCATATAGAAGGCATAAGAGCCATCCTCACGCTCCTCAGTATACAGACTCATGCTTGCCTCCCTTCACGTAGCCATGCCAACTTCGCGCCCGTAACTCCGGCGATACAGCCCGCTATCCCGCCATAAATCGACGAGACAAAGAGCCATGCGAAGGCGACATCGCCCCCCGCGCTACTCATAGAAAACTGCATCCGCGCCGCAATCATATTAAAAAACGCATACAGCCAGCACGCCCCGCCAATAGAACGGAACCCCCGCCAAAAGCGCATGGCTTCCGTAGAATCGTACCCCAGCCACCGTCCAACGCGCCAGCCTAACACCATTGGCAATAGCGCTAGCGCCACTACCCCCCACAACCCAAACCCCTGCTTTGGCTCTAGCGCAAAAGACAAAATAAAATAACAGACTACACTAAGCCAAAATCCAAAAAAGCCGCTATGTTGTTGAAGCTTCTCCTGCTGCTTCTCCTCCAAAACAACAAGAGTTTGCAGTTTGAGGATGTGAGTGGAGTTTGCACCCAACTGTTGCGCGGTATGAAGATGATGCTTTGCGTCGTCGTAACGCCTTGCCGCGAGAGCATCTTTCGCCGCCTGCACCGCCTCGTCCCAGTGTGTAAAGTCATGTTCCATCGTAACTACTCAGGCTCCCCTCTTCTACGTATTTTCCTGAAAACGCCTGTTTTCCTATTCGGGAAAATGGCGGTTTTCAGGAAACTTTCCGCAAAAACGGAGCGTGAGTAGCTACGTTCCATCTGGCTCACGCCC
>JAPLCR010000309.1:19398-21338 GCA_026392135.1 Armatimonadota bacterium | reverse complement strand
TCTTGCGGGTAGGTATGTATGGTCTGGATGTAGAGCATTTTACCCGCATTCCATCCAATCCGAGTGATAGGGATAGATTCGGCGGTTGCAGGAAACTCGTGAGACAGCGTCTCCTCAAATCGTCCCTGTAAACTCTCCCCCTCCTCCAAAAGAAAAGGAGCAAGCGTCGTCTTCCAAATCAAGCCGTTTGTACGCGACTCGTAGGCTCCCTGTAGGTGCGCCGGTGCTTCGATAAGCGTTTCGCTCATACCCTCAACTCCCCCGCAACTGAGTAGCTCCGTTGTCTTTTCGCCCTCGGAGTCCACTGTTACCGCATGGCTCGCGCCTAAAATGCGGAGTGTTACAGAGTGCCCCTGCCAAGTTATCTCTCGCTCTTCCAACACCTGTAGAGGCTCTAGAGACGGGAGCCCCTTTACAAGGCGAAAGGTGAGGTTTGCTAGGCTGTGAGGATATGGCTTCAAGGGGGGCTTTCTAACATAATAGGGTATGGTAGTGGGGCTGAATTAGGCTTGCACCACGAATTTCTACATCAAGTAGGTTCTTAAAGCCATTGACTTTTAATCGAGCGTGCATAAGGGACTCTCTATAGAAAGAGGAGGGGGCGGGAAGAGACCGCCCCCTCAAAGCAAACCATGCTACAACCTAGCCCAGTGAGTAGCCCTTGCGATACGTTGGGCGAATGATATGCTCCACTTCTGGCGCACCCTTCGCGTGCATCCTTTTAGAGTCCCACTCTATCTTTTTGCCCGGTGACCATATCGCCAAGTTGCCCAACAGAATGGTCTTCGTCAAAGGTACAGCGTAGCCTGGGAAGTTGGACATTGCCGGTTCGCCGCCCTTAATCGCACGAGCGTACTCCGCCATGTGACCGGGAGAGTGCGGGAACTGCACTTCGCCTATCTCCACACCACCAGAAACGACGCGTGCATCCTGACCATAATCGCTAGGATTAAAGATAGTTCCCTTGTCTCCTACAATCAGGCAGCCGCTGTCCGGAGGATTCTCCACCTTACCAAAAAGGTCTTTGGGAGGCATTTTGCCGCCCTCATACCAGTACATGGTGAGCGCGGGGCGGTTTTTGGTTGCCGCGAACTCGGAGGTTACGATAGCCCATTTCGGGTAGCTGTCATGGTTGTCTTCACCCGCTTCCGCCTGTACAGAGACAGCGTTTCGCAGTTCAAGACCCATAAACGGCATATTCACAGTATGGCAACCCATGTCGCCCTGCGCCCCTGTTCCAAAGTCCCACCACCCGCGCCATGCGAAGGTGTGATAACCATCGGCATAAGGACGCTCCTTAGCGGGTCCTAACCATAAGTCCCAATCAAGGTTTGAAGGCGGGGTTTTCGTCGGGTTGCGTGGTATGCCTTGGGGCCATATCGGGCGGTTCGTCCAGATATGAAGCTCTTTCACGTTGCCGATAATACCCGCTTTCAGCTGAGCGGCTCCGCGTCGTAGTCCGTCGCCCGAGGTTCCTTGATTGCCCATCTGCGTAGCGACCTTCATCTTCGTCGCTATCTCTCCAAGTCGGTGCGCTTCAAATATGCTATGAGTCAAAGGCTTCTGGCAGAAGCAGTGTTTGCCCAAAAGCATCGCGTTTGCGGCGGCAGGTCCGTGAGAGTGGTCAGGAGTACTCACCGTTACCGCATCAATCTCCTTGCCCATCTTGTCCAGCATCACGCGGTAGTCTCTAAACAGCTTGGCTTCGGGGAAACGCGCCCCCATCTTGTTCAGCGTGTTCTCGTCTACGTCACAAAGCGCTACAATGTTTCCAAATTCGGAAGCATCGAGGGTATCGCTATGCCCCTTACCGCCTACGCCGATACAGGCGAAGTTAATTTTTTCGTTGGGAGTACGGTAGCCAGAGGCTAACGCTCTGTCCACTAATGTCATACCCACACCCGCATACGCCGCGTTTCGTAAAAAGTCGCGTCGTGAAC
>JAPLCR010000309.1:0-19317 GCA_026392135.1 Armatimonadota bacterium | reverse complement strand
GGTGTCAAGGAAGTGAAGCGTGTTCACCTTCCTTACGCTCTCCCTGTACAGTCTTGTCGAAATGTTGCCAGTCTTTTTCGCGCCATCTCCCTCCCCAACGCCAACCATGCCGCTCAAAAACCTGCGCGATTACTGGCGTTATCGCTCCCTTACGCCCCACGTCATACGTGGCATTCGGCGGCATACTCGCCCCATTACGAAAATAGGGGTTGATTTTGGGGTTCACATCTATCGCACACCCAGTTGCATGGTTTGAAAGACGCTCCGTTCCTAGCACATTACGATAGTTAAACCCCGACGTATTATTCTCCTGCATAGACTCATCATCTGACCAGCGATAGACTACAATTGGCTCTATAGATTGAATGGGGAAGCGCTTTTGGAGGAGTTCCGCGAAGATAGAGCGCACATCACTCGCCAAATCACGATGAATGACGAGCTGACCCTTATGCGCCCGTGCGTCAAAACCCCAGTACTCCACGTTCACTATCTCCAGCCTTTGGCGAATATCCAAAGGACAGACCGCGCCAGCAATAGCCTCTTTGAGCGACAAGTGGGGTTTGTCTTTTGAGTAGACACGCACGGGAGCGGCTCTCGCTCTCTTCACGGGGACGCTCTCCACAGGATAGGTTCTCTCCTGTGAAGGGGCACAACCCGCCAGAAACACACTAAAAATTAGTCTGCAAACCCATCTCGGCACGTGGGAACCTCCAGTACTAGCCCCTCCGCTGTCGCGTCAACAGGGCAAAGGAGGAAGAAGCTCTTACGGCGCAAAATATACAGGAGGTTGAGTTGATACAAGAGTGTCGCCTCTTCTCCTATTTGTTGAGTGCCTCATCGCCAGAAAGGTTTGTCATGTTGTATCGCTTCCTAACCCTCTTACGAAATGCGCTTTGCCGCTTAATCTCATTACCGGGCGCGTTTCGCGCCTATGCGCTTTTTGTAGTCTTCAGCATAGCAACCGTAAGTCTACTCTTTGTGGCAGGATGCCACAAGCCAACACTTGCAGAAACCTATGTCGCCAGCTTCGTGGGCAACACTGCCTGTGCATCCTGCCATCAAAAAGAGTTTGATGTCCATCACACCACGCGCCACGCAACGACGCTACGTGCTGTAAATAAAAAAGGACTAGATACGCTCCCGCTAACCACAGGTCGAATTGCCGATAGTGCCTATGCACTGTACGATAACGGCGATGGGTTCTCGTTCGGCTGGAAGAACAAGACAGAAGGCGCAATGCCCCTCCAGTTGGCACTCGGTTCTGATAGAATCGCGTACACTTTCGTCAATACAATGGACAATCACTCCATTATGGAGTTCCGCGAATCCTATCACCCCGCATCAAAAGCATGGCACACTACACCAGGGCACGACTCCAGCGAGACAGAGACACTAGGCAAAGTATATGAGCAGAGTATTGGGCGGCGCTGCCTCGGTTGTCACGCTGTAGTACTACCCGTCGATTCCGTTACACCAGATCCCAAGTTTTACGGCGTAGGGTGCGAGTCCTGTCATGGTCCCGGAAAAAAACACGTCGAAGCTGTCCAATCAGGAAATATGACCGAACTCAACATGGTCAAATTAGGCACACTAGGCGCGGAAAAGCTAAATCACCTCTGCGGAAAATGCCACCGCAACGCCGAAGACGTTGCTCCCGACCAGATGGATATGACACAAAGGTTTGCCGCATTTGGCGTGTCGCGGAGCCGCTGTTTCCGCGAAAGCAACGACAGGCTGACCTGTATCAAATGCCATAACCGACACACCAACGTCTCTGAAGACAAGAAGCGTTATGAACAGACCTGCTTGAGCTGTCATACCGCTAAACCAGCGAGTTTCGGTCCCAGTGAAGGAGGCAAAGCGTGTCCCGTCAATCCTAAAACTGGGTGTATACCCTGCCATATGCCCAAGCGTGCCGCAGGTCCGGGCAAATTCGCAGACCACTATATTCGCGTTTTCTCAACAAAGGAGTTGGCGACTCCCTAATGGTTTATTCCAACAGGCTGCTAATCAATACGAGGCTCATCGCGCCCCTGCACCATGGACGTATGTAGCTCCGACTGTAGTAAGTCTACAAAATGGCGCAAAGAGCCAAACACATATTTGTCTTTCCGATAGATAACAGAGATAGCCCGAACCGCATTCGGAAGGTCGCTTAAAGGCAATGCCACAAGGCGTTTGGTCAATGCCTCCTCGCGCACCGCCACAAACGGTAGAAGCGAAATTCCAAGCCGCGCCTCTATCATCTTCTTTATCGCCTCCACATTGTCTAATTCTAAAGAGATATGCCCAACTATTCCCGTAGAAGAGAGAACACGCTCCACAAAAGCACGCAAATTCGTGCCCGGCTCCATCACGATAAGCGGTTCACCCTCTAAACTCGCTTGGGAAATCCCACCCAACTGGAGGGGATTAGCAAACCGGTGGTCTGGATAGACTACAAGACACATCGCGTACTCTGCTAGCCCCACCTCTGTAATGTCAGGGTGTCCCGGAAAGTCCATCACCACCCCCGCATCTACCTCATTTCGTAGCACTTGCTCGCCAATTCGGCTCGATACGCCCGTATGCACCCGCAACTCGACGTGCGGATTCTCAACACGGAAGCGGCGCAATAGCGCGGGTAGCACATACGTCGCCGCCGTACTGCTCGCCCCAATGGTAAGTCGCCCCGACGTTCCCTCGCGAACATCCTCCACCCGCCGTAACGCCTCCTGCCTAAGATGGAGTATCTGAGTCGCGTAGTTGTACAACACCTCCCCCGACGCAGTGAGCAGAACGCGCTTCCCCATTCGCTCCAAAAGTTTCGTACTCAGCTCACGCTCTAACACCGCTATCTGACGGCTAACCGCAGGTTGGGTGATGTACAACGACTCGGCGGCTTTACGAAAGCCCCCCAAATTCACGACACGCACAAATGCGTCTAGTTCGCGCAGCTCCATAAATTCCCCTAGCCTATAAGGATTCGTTATGCCTGACATAAAAACGTTTCATTTGAATTATACAATGAATTCGCGTACTATAACAATAGGTATAATAGACACAACATTCACAAGGAGCCTTTTCCCATGAAGAACAGCTTTGGCGCAAAGTCCGAACTCCAAGTCGGCGGTAAGTCCTACACTTACTACAACCTACGCGCTCTTGAGAGCGAAGGGGTCAACCTTTCGCGTCTTCCCTTCTCTCTCCGCATTCTCCTAGAGAACCTATTACGTAACGAGAACGATCTCTCCGTAAACGCAGAAGACATTCGCGCTCTCGCAAACTGGGACGCAAAAGCCGCACCCAGCAAGGAGATAGCCTACACACCCGCAAGAGTCATTCTACAAGACTTTACAGGCGTTCCTTGCGTAGTAGACCTCGCCGCAATGCGCGAGGCGATGGCGAAACTGGGTGGAGACCCCAACAAAATCAATCCCCTACAGCCCGTTGAGTTAGTCATAGATCACTCAGTACAGGTAGACACCTTCGGCAAGGAGGACGCACTCGCCCTAAACGTCGCCCTAGAGTTTGACCGTAATGCAGAGCGTTACGCTTTCCTTAAATGGGGACAACAGGCTTTCCAGAACTTCAAAGTCGTGCCGCCGAACACAGGTATCGTACACCAAGTCAACCTTGAGTTTCTAGCCCGTATCGTCTTTACAAAACAGGAAGAGGACGGCTCCCTCACCGCCTACCCCGACACTCTCGTCGGAACAGACTCGCACACCACCATGATAAACGGCGTAGGCGTACTCGGTTGGGGCGTAGGGGGAATTGAGGCGGAGGCGGCGATGCTCGGACAGCCCGTCTCCATGCTCATCCCACAGGTCGTAGGCTTCAAACTGAGCGGCGCGCTCCCCGAAGGAACCACCGCTACCGACCTAGTTCTCACTGTTACCGAAATACTCCGCAAAAAAGGCGTAGTCGGTAAGTTTGTAGAGTTCTATGGTGAAGGACTCGCCTCCCTCCCTCTAGCGGACAGAGCCACTATCGCCAATATGGCACCAGAGTACGGCGCAACCTGCGGAATCTTCCCCGTAGACAACGAGACGCTTCGCTACCTCCGCGTATCCGGCAGAAGCGACGAGCAGGTAGCCCTTATCGAAGCCTACATGAAGGCGCAAGGGCTTTTCCACGCCAGCGACACCCCCTACGCCGACTATACCGACACCCTCGAACTCGATCTGAGAACCGTAGAGCCGAGCGTCGCCGGTCCGCGCCGCCCGCAAGATCGCGTACTACTCAAAGCTGCCAGCGAATCTTTTGCCTCCGCGCTTCCTTCACTCCTGCCAGCGGGAGCGGAAGGCGCGTCTACCGTCTCCGTCTCTGATAGCGACGGAAATACGTTTGAGCTATCACACGGCGCAGTTGTTATCGCCGCCATAACCAGCTGTACCAATACCTCAAACCCCTCTGTCATGGTTGCCGCAGGACTCGTAGCCAAGAAAGCCGTTGAAAAAGGGCTAACCACCAAGCCTTGGGTCAAAACCTCGCTCGCTCCCGGCTCACGTGTCGTTACGCGCTACCTTAACCGCGCAGGCTTGACCTCCTACCTTGACGCACTCCGCTTCAATACCATTGGGTACGGCTGTACCACCTGTATCGGAAACTCGGGACCTCTCCCCGAACACATCTCCAACGCCATCAGCGAAGGCAAACTCGTCGCCTGCTCCGTACTCTCAGGCAACAGAAACTTCGAGGGGCGCGTTCACCAAGAGGTACGCGCCAACTACCTCATGTCGCCCCCCCTCGTCGTCGCCTACGCCCTAGCGGGACGCTTCGACATAAACTTACTCAGCGACCCGCTCGGAACCGATAGCGAAGGCACCCCTGTCTACCTACGTGACATCTGGCCCTCTCAGCGTGAAGTCGCCGATATGCTAGAATCCTGTATCGACGCGCAGATGTTCAAAGAGAACTATGCCAACGCCTTTGCAGGAGACGAAAACTGGAACCAGATAGAGGTAGCGGAAGGGGCACTGTTTGCATGGGATGCCGACAGCACCTATATCAACAACCCGCCCTACTTCGACAATATGAGTGCGGAAGCTCCCGAAACAGTAGGCGAAATCGTTGGGGCGCGAACGCTTGCCGTTCTAGGCGACAGCATCACCACCGACCACATCTCGCCTGCCGGAAACATCAAGCTCAGTAGCCCCGCAGGTAAGTTCTTTACAGAACACGGAGTCGCGCCTAAAGACTTCAACTCCTACGGCTCTCGCCGGGGGCACGACGCGGTAATGGTACGCGGAACTTTCGCCAATGTCCGTATCAAAAACGCCCTTGCGCCCGGAACCGAAGGCGGAGTCACTACCTACCTGCCTACAGGTGAAGTCATGTCTATCTACGATGCGGCGATGCTCTACAAAGCCTCCAGAACCCCCACCGTCATACTCGCTGGAAAAGAGTACGGCTCCGGCTCCTCCCGCGACTGGGCGGCGAAAGGTCCCTACTTGCAAGGGGTGAAAGCGGTTATCGCGGAGAGCTATGAGAGAATCCATCGCTCAAACCTAATCGGAATGGGAATCGTGCCTCTACAGTTCTCAACAGGCGAGAACGCCGCTTCGCTAGGGCTTACAGGGCATGAAACGCTAGACATCACAGGGCTGACGGCGGGTATTCAGACAGGCTTTGCAGACGGTGCGACGCTTACCGTAAAGGCGACTGCACCAGACGGCTCTGCGAAAGAGTTCATCGCCAC
Organism: Armatimonadota bacterium; assembly: GCA_026392135.1. Lineage (GTDB taxonomy): Bacteria > Armatimonadota > Chthonomonadetes > Chthonomonadales > Chthonomonadaceae > CAIJLM01. Next base: position 13,634 of record JAPLCR010000309.1, on the reverse strand, counting down.
TGTCCGTATAGACACTCCACAAGAGGTGCAGTACTACCGTCATGGAGGCATCCTTCAGTATGTGCTGAGGCAACTGCTGAACTAGTAGCTGGTGTCGTATTAGCACGCTTGAGAGGAGGCTTTTTCGTAAAGCCTCCTCTTTTTATTTTGTGGTATTATAAATGTAGGCTGAGAGATTGAAGCAAGAGAAGGCTATGCTTGCGACACTCTAGTAACTAATAATGCGCGGGAAAATCCACCTCAGAGGTCTCAATTAGGGATACTATCTTTTCTTGATCTGGGTGAAAACCTATCAGTGTTTGACCGTAGATAGAATCGAATCCACGCTTTCGATTCTAGTAAAAGCTTATGCTGTCTATGACTATACAGAGGTTAATACGCCTTTTTACCTCGCTTGAAATCCTTGTGGAGATTGACGCGGACGCATTAGTGAATTCTAGCGCGAACAACGAAGAGTTAGGAGATGTGCCGTGCTGTCAAGGCTCACTGTGGGTATTCCGCTCTTTACACTTCTGTTATGCGGTTGCCATAGGCAAACAAAGAGTATGGAAAAAGTGTCAGCCACGCATGGCTGTATTGTGACGCGCCTCCCAGATTTAACGCACGAGAAGCTATTAGAGCGCGTCATCACTCTCGACAAAGACAGTAGTGTAACGCCGCCAAAAGCCCTACTCACTAAAGAGTTTCAATCCGTCATTGCCTACCCAAACTCGCACGGCTACTTGATTGTCGCTACCAACGAGAAACGGAAATCAATGCTTGTATGGGAGTGTGCCACCGATTGGAAGCACCCCCGCCTTATCCGCGACCTCCCCGCGTTAAATTCCGAAAGCACTCAAGCGGAGTGGGACTTTATACAACATCGGCTGGCGATTGTCCAATATACGAACAACGATGCAAGGTCAGTGCAAATCGGTGTGGTTGACGAGGCAACAGCGAAGTACATTCCCGTTATAAGCGTCAAGCAGGCAGCCGTAGTGGGTTGGGCACAAGGTAGACTTGTCCTTACTAGAAATGACTATGTGGGTGGTATAAATTCCCACAAGATCCTGCACCTAGACATAGGGCACAAATCCGTTCAAACCCTCTACGCGGAGAGCGGAGAGTATAAAGACTTTCCCACCTTTCAGATGGTTGCTATATCGCCAGACCAGACTCAACTTGCTTTTGATAGGATGAACCCTTGGCCAGAACATGGCGCAGGTATTTGGATGTTCGACTTCAAAAGCCACAAATGCGTTCAGGTCACTTTCGGTAGTGAAAAGACGTACTGGCATTGCATCTTTGGCTGGCAAGGGAACAACCAGTTAGAGGTTTTTGATACTGGTGTGAGACCTTTCACACGCTACTTGCTAGATTGTTCAAAGATGAGGGTAGAATAGATACCCCAATAATGACTACTCTGGTTGGCAATTCGACCTAATCCTGTTGTCTCCTGTTCCAAATCGGCAAAATGTGTGTCGCAATAAGCACATAGTTACTGCTGTGTTTGTTAAGAGTGATTAAAGTAGCAATAGGGCTTTTTAAGATATGCCCACCTCACCTTGAAAACAGGGGAAAAGAGGAATGGGAGATAGGGCAGTGAAGGCCAGCAAGGGCTAAAAAGCCCTTGCAACAGACTTTTCAAAATTGGGTCACGTTTAGCCATTTTTGGGCAGAGGGAACTTGCGCCACGAATGCAATAACAAATAGGTTTGAAAAGTAGGTTTTTCAAACCTTAGAGACAGCACCCTCGATCAGAGTAACCAACCTTTATACGAATAGAGTATGATGTCAACAAGAACAGTAAATAAACGGGTTGAGGTAGCTCAACTTCTTGAATCCACGATACTTTCCGGTCTACTCAAGCCGGGTACGCACCTCCCTGAAATTCGCCTAGGTCGCGAACTTGGCGTGTCGCAAGCCATAATACGCGAAGCACTACAGGATTTGGAAAGCTTGGGGCTAGTTGTCAAGCAACCAAACAGAGGGACGGATGTCGTAGAACTCTCTCTCGATGATCTTGTCGCTATCTATCAGGTACGCCGCGAACTAGAGCCTCTCGCTTGCGGGTTAGCCGCCCTGCACAGAACACAGAAAGATATTCAAGAGTTAGAGAGTTGCGTCGCGCAGATGCGCTCTGCCGCGGCGAACCACGACTTTTCTTCGTATTCCAGCGCAGATGTTCGCTTCCACCGTAAGATATGGAGCGCACAGCCGAATCGCTACCTAGTGAAGTCTCTTGAAACCGTCTGCTTGCCTCTTTTTGCCTACGACCAGATAGGGCGCTCTGCCACCTCCTCCATAGACTATGAGCGCGTCACACGGCAACACGAGGTGATACTGGTCGCGCTACGCACAGGCAATTCAGAACTCAGCTCTAGCCTAATGCGCCGCCTTATGCCTCGCTGGTTGCGGATTCACATTGAAGATTTTCAGCGCATACTACAGTTCTCCTCAGACCAAACCCCTGACCTTACCGAAGTCTATGCACACCTTCGAGCCTCTCTCAACTCTCGCCCCAATTTTAATCGATAATAGAGAAGTACCTTCAAAACCGCAAGACAGATGATGAAAAAGCAGGTTTCAACTCCAAAAAAGTCAAAAAGAGGGGCTATTTTGGTTGCATTCTACGGCTGTTTATGTTAGAATTATTTTAATCGATTACTCTTAGATGGTATTCTACGCACTCTGGGGGAACGTATGGCACCACTACGCGGCGGGCTGATAGGTTGCGGATTTTTCGCGCAAAATCATATTTACGGTTGGAGCGAAGTCAAGGGTGTAGACATCGTCGCGCTCTGTGACAGCAGTGCAGAACGCGCTCACGCCCTCGCCGCCAAGTTCCATATCGCACAGACCTACGGCAACGCCGAGCAGATGCTACGCGAGGCGAAACTCGACTTTGTAGACATCGTCACACAACCCGCCTCGCACCGCGCTCTTGTGGAACTCGCCGCCGCACATAAAACTCCAGTTATCTGCCAGAAGCCCCTCGCGCCCTCTCTCGAAGATGCGCGGGCGATGGTAGCAGCGTGCGAAAGCGCAGCAATCCCCTTCATGGTGCATGAGAATTTTCGTTGGCAAAAGCCCCTCCGCGCCTTGAAACAGGCGATGAATGAGATAGGAGAGCCATTTTTCGGGCGCGTTCACTTTCGTAGCGGCTACGACCCATCCATAAATCAGCCCTACCTCGCCGAAGCCCCGCGCTTCATTCTCTACGATGTGGGGGTGCATATCCTCGATGTGGCTCGCTATCTGTTCGGCGAAGCCGTTCAGCTAACGTGCCAAACTCAATGTGTGAACCCGCGCATTAAAGGCGAAGATGTGGCAACCGTACTCCTCAAAATGGCAAACGGTGCGACCTGTGTCGCCGAGATGAGTTACGCCTCCAAAACTACCTTCGACCCCTTTCCGCAGACTCTCGCTCACATAGAAGGCTCTAAAGGACGCGCTACTCTCCATCAAAACTACCGTATTGAGATAGATAACGGTGAAACTGTCAGAGGGTTCGGCACAGAGATACCGCTCTATAACTGGACGACTCCGCCCTTCGAAGCCATTCAAAATAGCGTCGTTGAGATTCAGCGCCACTGGGCGAATTGCTTGCGGAGCGGCACGGAGCCGGAAACCTCCGGTGCAGATAATCTCAAAACGCTCGAACTCGTATTTGGGTGCTACGCCTCCGCCGAGCGCAATGAGATGTACAAGATGGGACAAGCACTATGACAGACCAGAATCCCCTACAGCAGAACTCCGCCGCATCCGACCGAATCGTCGCGACCTACTGGGTAGAGACTGCGCTTCCTATAGAGCGCGTTGTGGAGGTCATTGCAGGAGAGCAGTCCTCTGGTACGTTCGTTGCAGTTCCCGGAGAGACCCCAGAATTGAAACAGCGGCACGGCGCACAAGTCGAGAATATTACCCTTCTTGATACGGCAGACACGCCTAGTCTGATAGGCTCCCGCGCTCCCAAAAACACAGAGGCTATCCGCTATCAACGTGCAGAGGTTGTCATCTCGTTTCCGTTTGAAAACGTCGGTGCAAACCTTCCCACGCTCGTCGCAACGGTCTGCGGTAACCTCTATGAACTCAGTGACCACTCAGGTCTGCGCCTCCTCGATATTGATATTCCCGCCCCCTTCGCCGAGGTCTATCCCGCCCCTCAGTTTGGCATCGAAGGTACGCGCCGCCTTACCGGAGTCTATGACCGCCCTATTATTGGAACGATTGTTAAGCCGAGCGTCGGGCTATCTCCACAACAGACGGCGGAGCTTGTGCGCGAACTCAGCGAAGCCGACATTGACTTTGTAAAAGACGATGAGCTTATGGCGGATTCTCCTCACTCGCCTCTCAAAGAGCGCGTATCAGCAGTCATGAAGGTCATCCACGAACACGCCGAACGCACTGGTAAGCGAATCATGTTCGCCTTCAACATAACCGACGAAATCGACAATATGAAGCGTCACCACGATACGGTGCTTGAGGCGGGGGGAACGTGTGTCATGGTTAGCCTGAATAGCATGGGGTATCCCGCCGTCTCTGCGCTCCGTAAACATAGCCAACTGCCCATTCATGGGCATCGAAACGGTTGGGGAATGTACACGCGTTGCCCCGCGCTAGGTATTGCATTTACCGCCTATCAGAAGCTTTGGCGACTTGCGGGAGTAGACCATCTACACGTCAACGGTCTGCAAAACAAGTACTGGGAGCCGGACGAATCCGTTGTGAAATCCATTCACGCCTGTCAGAAGCCGATGCTTGGCGGCTACGCGGTGATGCCCGTCCTCTCCTCTGGGCAGTGGGCAGGGCAGGCTCCTGAAACCTATCGGAGAGCTGGAACGGTAGACCTGATGTATCTCGCTGGCGGTGGAATCATGGCGCATCCTTCGGGGCGTTCCGCGGGCGTTACCGCGATACGGCAGGCTTGGGAGGCGGCGGTGCAGGGCGTTCCACTGGAGGAGTACGCGAAAGAGCATCGCGAACTACGCGAAGCTATAGAGAAGTACGGAGGGCTACGCAGTGGCGGCGGATAGTTTACCGGAAGGGCTACTGCTCAGTTTCTATGGCGACGACTTCACTGGCTCCACCGATAGTATGGAGGCGTTAGCGCGTGCGGGACTTCGCGCTGTTCTCTTCCTTGAGCCGCCTTCGCCGTCGCAGTTAGCGCGTTTTGAGGGGGTACGGGCAGTGGGAGTGGCAGGTGTGAGCCGTAGCCTCTCTACTGAACAGATGGACACAGAGTTACCGCCAATTTTTGAACGGTTACGCGCACTTCCGGTACCGGTTTTTCACGTCAAAGTCTGTTCCACTTTCGATTCGTCACCGGAAATAGGGAGTATCGGGCATACCATCGATATAGCGCAGAGAGTCTTCAAGTCGTCTTTCGTGCCTCTGGTTGTGGGTGCGCCGAGCCTTAACCGCTTCTGTGTGTTTGGAAACCTGTTCGCTCGTTCGGGACCGGAGAGTGGCGTATTTCGCCTTGACCGCCACCCCACCATGCGCCACCATCCCGTTACACCCATGCACGAGTGCGACTTGCGCCTCCACCTCGCCCAACAGACGGCACGCCGTATTGGGCTGATAGATACACTCCAACTTGGCGAGACGGAGGAGGGTGTTGAGGCGCGTCTACAGTCTTTGTTGACCGCTGGGGATGAGATAGTCCTATTTGATACGCTTACGGGGGCGCATCTTACGGCTATTGGGAGGACGTTGTGGAGACACGCCAATAGTGACAACCCGCTCTTTGCCGTCGGCTCTTCTGGGGTGGAGTATGCGCTTACCGCTTATTGGCGGTCACGAGGTTGGTTGCCGCCGCCGTCGGTTTTCTCCGCCGCTCCCGTCGAGCGTATTATGGTAGTTTCGGGGAGCTGTTCGCCCGTTACAGAGAGACAGATAGGGTGGGGGATAGAGAGTGGCTTCGTCGAAATTCCGCTTGACACGCTCTGTATGACCAATGAAGAGTCTGTTGAGAGGGTTATACATCAAGCTCTGACCGATGCGCTGACCGCATGGGAGAGCGGCAAGAGCGTGATAGTGCATACTTGCCGGGGGGCGGAAGACCCGCGCCTCCTCGCCGCGCAGTCCACTGATGAGAGCGGGGCGGGGAGACGCTTGGGAGAGGCGTTAGGGCATCTTCTAAAGAGGTTTATCGAAAAGACGGAGGTTCGTCGCGTGGTGGTTGCAGGGGGCGACACCTCTGGCTATGTGGCGCGGACGCTGGGTATTGAGGCACTGGAAGTACAGACTCCCATCGCGCCCGGCTCCCCGCTCTGCCGTGTCTACGCGCCTAACGCCCGGTTAAACGGCATGGAGATTCTTTTTAAGGGCGGGCAGGTTGGCAAAATGGAACTGTTTGGCAGTGTTTTGAAAGGGCGGGCGTGAAGTTTGCCTAGCCTCCTACGTTATTAGCACAACATTCGTTTAGAAAGGTAGGTCTAAGATGATTTCCCATACTCTAAAGGTAAGCGAAAACAGGCGTTTTCTTGTTCGCGAAGGCGGTAAACCCTTCTTCTATTTAGGCGATACGGCTTGGGAGCTGTTTCACCGCTGCACTCGCGCCGACGCACTCCACTACCTGCAAGACCGCGCCGCGAAACGCTACACCGTGATTCAAGCGGTGGCGCTAGCGGAGTTTGGAGGACTGACGGAGCCTAACACGAACGGCGACCTACCTCTCCACGAAAACGACCCTACACGGATAAACGAAGCCTATTTTAAGTATGTAGACGAGATTGTGTCTGCCGCCGAGGTGTTGGGGTTGACGATTGGGATGTTACCGACTTGGGGCGATAAGTGGAACAAGAAATGGGGGCAGGGACCTGAGATATTCACGCCGGAAAATGCGCGGATTTACGGGCGCATTCTTGGTGAACGCTATCGAAATAGCGATTTGATATGGATATTGGGCGGAGATCGCCCCGTAGAAACCGACGCGCATCGCGCCATCATCGAGAACATGGCGCATGGGCTACGCGAGGGCGATAAAGGAAAGCACCTTATCACATTCCACCCCACCGGAGGCAGCACCTCTTCTCAGAATTTTCATAGTGAGGAGTGGCTCGATTTCAATATGTGGCAGTCCGGACATGGGCGCAATAGCGAAAACTATACCGGAATGAAGTCCGATTATGAGAAATCTCCCACCAAGCCCTGTATGGATGCAGAGCCGGGCTATGAAGACCATCCCGCTGGCTTTAACCTCAACAACGGCTATCTGGACGACTACGATAACCGCAAAGCGGCGTACTGGTCGTTGTTCGCGGGGGCGCACGGGCATACCTACGGCTGTCATCCGATATGGCAGTACTTTCAGCCCGGACGCGCCGCCATCACTGTTGCGCGACGTGCGTGGCAGGAGGCGTTGCGCCTTCCCGGGGCAGGGCAGATGCAGTACGCCCGCGCCCTTCTGGAGTCGCGCCCGTTTTTCACGCGAATACCTGACCAGAAGCTGATAACTTCGGAAGTTGGAACTGGAACCGACCACGTTCAGGCTACTCGCGACACGGCAGGCAGTTATGCGTTTATCTATGTTCCTTCTGGCAAGCCTGTCGGGGTTGCGCTAGAGCACCTCTCTGCGAAAACGCTGAGAGCGTCGTGGTACGACCCGCGCACGGGTGTCGCGCAGACCATTGGCGAGTTCCCTGCGAAAGGCGCGCACACGTTTACACCGCCCTCCGGAGGACCTGACTGGGTCCTTGTTCTGGACGATACGGCGAAGCAGTATCCCGCGCCCGGAGTGAAGCAGTGAGAGTACTCATTATCGGTGGAACAGGACTCATTAGCACGGGCATTACACGCCTTCTTCTCGAACGGGGAGAGGAGGTCACTCACTACAATCGGGGGCATCGCTCGCAGGAGTTTGAGGGCAGAGTAGAGACAGTGACGGGAGACCGTTACGCGCACACTGCATTCGAGGCGCAGGCGGCGGAACTACCGACCTTCGACTGCGTGTTGGATATGATAGGTTATGCCCCTGAAGATGCAGAGAGCCTGCTTCGCGCCTTTGGAGGGAAGACGGGACACCTTATCTTCTGTAGCACGGTGGATGTCTATGCACGCCCTGCTTCCTCGTATCCCATCAAAGAGAGCGAACCGTTCAATCCTACGGCATGGGACTACGCGCAGAAGAAGGCGGTCTGTGAACGCCTATTGTGGGCGTGGTATGAGCGTGAACAACACCCTTTTACCGTGATACGCCCCGTGCATACCTATAGCGACGAGGGTGCAATACTGCATACCTTTGGGGGAGGCTCGTATCACCTTGATAGACTACGAAAGGGCAAGCCTATTGTAGTGCATGGCGACGGTAGCTCTCTCTGGTCGTCTGTGCATAGGGACGATGCGGCTCTCGCCTTCGTCAATGCGCTCGGCAACCCAGTCACATTCGGGAAAAGCTACCACCTTCCCGGCGATGAGTGCATAACATGGAACCAGTATCATGCGCTGGTGGCGCAGGGCATTGGCGCACCGCCGCCAGACATCGTCCACATCCCGATTGAGTTACTCTATCCACTGGATAGACGCGCCTACATCACTTCGATAAACTTCCAGTATAACAACTGCTTCGACCCAGCGGCGGCGAAAGCCGACCTCGGTTATCACTACACCGTCTCTATTGCAGAGGGCGCAAAACGCATCTATACACACCTCGCGGCGAATGGGCGCATCCAAAACTGCGAAGAGGTGAAACAGGACGACCGCATTCTCGCGGCATGGGAACAGGCGCGAGCGAATACGAGTCAACAACTCTCTGACTTGAGTGTTTGAAAGGAATCCAAACTGATGAAGACCACTATCGCCCTGATGGGCGCAGGAGGCAAGATGGGCTGCCGCCTTACCGACAACCTGAAAGACCACCCCGACTACGAAATACTCTATATTGAAGTAAGCGAAGCCGGACGTGTCCGTATGGCGGAGAAAGGCGTATCGCCCACAGCGCAGGAGGAGGCGTTATCAAGGGCGCAGGTAGTTGTACTTGCCGTACCTGATGCGCTGATTGGCAGAATATCCGCTGGTATCGTACCGCTTTTGAACCCCGGAACAGTGGTGATGGGGCTAGACCCTGCGGCGGGCTATGCCGGCGTATTTCCAGAGCGTACCGATATTACCTACTTCGCCGCGCATCCTTGCCACCCTCCGCTCTTTATGGAGGAGTTGACTCGCGAAGCGCAGACGGACTGGTTTGGGGGCTATCATGCGCGTCAGAGTGTTGTTTGCGCCCTCATTCAAGGACCGGAGGAGCATTACGCACTTGGGGAGCGTATAGCGGGGGCTATGTACGCGCCTATTTTGCGAATGCACCGCATTACGGTAGAGCAGATGGCGATACTGGAGCCGGGGGTTGTGGAGACGACGTGCGCCACGCTGGTATCCGGTATGAAGCAGGCACTGGATGAGGCTATCCGTATGGGAGTGCCTGAAGCCGCCGCGTGGGACTTCGTGATGGGGCATATCCGTATTGAGTTGGCAATAATTTTCGGTTATGCGGGGTTCCCATTTTCGGATGGCGCAAAACTGGCGATAGAGCAGGCGCAGTCTAAAATTTTTCAACCAGACTGGAAGCAAAACGTTCTCTCCCTCGAAGCGATTCGTGAACAGGTACTAGCGATTACGCATAAAGAGGGGTAGCCGACTGGGGTTTTGGGGAGAGAAAGGGCGATGTTTGTTCATGATACAGGAAAATAGGCGAATCACCGCGAACTAATTTCTCAAGGAAACTCACCTTCGATTTGGAGGGAGTGTGTAGAAGAGTTAAAGGAGAGCAAGCGATGAACCATCCTATTAGAGTAGGGGCGTTATTTTTCGTACTGACCTCTGCATCTTTGCAGGCACATGGACAGGCGATAAGTGTCGCCGCACAGCCCCTTATTGCACAGGCGCGGCGTGTAGAGGCGGCATTAGAGGCTCTTGGTAGCCCACTGCCTATGCGGAGCCGAAAGCTACTAGAGCAGGCGGTGAACGAAAGCGACGAAGCGAAAGCAGTTCAAAAGGTGCAGAATGCTCTCGACCCACTCTGCCTCTTGGCGGTGAACATCAATCCAGAGGCGCGGGTAAAGGTGAAGCAGGGGGCATCAAAGGCGGAATTACTGGCAAATGGGTGGCGCATATTTCTGGTGCGCGTAGAGAATTTGGCGGGAGTCACCGCCGAACTGAAAGTCACTAGCCCCAATGCAAAGCCGCTCTTTAACTCTCCCCGATCCGAAGTGCGCGACCGCTGGCTCGAAATGCTTATGTTTAACGCGCAACCGCTGACTCCGCGCCTCAGCGGACTTGGGTTAGAGTATCGCATTGTTCAGCTCTATAGTAGTGAAACGGGGCAACGTGAGGCAAAAATCTCCTTCAACGTAGGGCAAGGGACACAGGACATAGGTTATCGCAACGAGACCGACATTCTCTTTACCTCTACGAAAGCCTCACCTGTTACTCTTCTTATTCGAGACGAGAATAAGTTGCCCGCTACCGCTACATTTACGATTCGCGATAGACTAGGGCGTGTGTACCCCTCGCAAGCCCGACGGCTTGCACCCGATTTCGCCTTTCATCCGCAGATATACCGCGTTGACGGTGAAAAGCTCTCCTTACCTCACGGTGACTATACTATAGAGTGTACACGGGGACCTGAATACCTCTCGCAGACCCAACAAGTGACGGTAGGGAAAAAGCCTTTGACACTCCGTTTCGCACTGGAACGGTGGGTAGACCCCTCTCTTGGCGGCTGGTGGTCAGGAGACCATCACATTCACGCGGCGGGCTGTGCCCACTATACAAATCCGACGGAGGGAGTTCACGCGCCTGACATGGCGCGACAGTGTCGGGGTGAGGACTTGAAGGTTGGATGTAACCTGACATGGGGTCCTTGCTTCGACTATCAGAAGCAGTTCTTTACGGGCAAAATTGACCCCGTCTCCAGCTATCCCTACCTGCTTCGCTACGATATTGAGGTATCCGGTTTCGGTTCGCACCAGTCGGGACACCTGTGCCTCCTTCGCCTTAAAGACCAGATGTACCCCGGCGGGGACTCTTCGAAGCACTGGCCCACGCTCTGCCTGAACACCCTTCGTTGGGCAAAGAAGCAAGGAGCAGTCTGTGGACCCGCTCACAGCGGGATTGGGTTGGGAACAAAATCGAATGAACTGCCCACTTTTGAGGTTCCGCCCTTTAATGGCATTGGAGCGATTGAGTATATCGTGGATGTGACGCACACCGTTCCGGGACCTGACGGAACCCTCGTCCCGGCAGTAGACTTTATGTCTACAGTGGACACCCCTTTCCAAAGTGAACTGAATATCTGGTATCACACCCTGAACTGCGGTTATCGGACACGAATCAGCGGCGAAACCGACTTTCCCTGCATCACTGGTGAGCGCGTTGGCAAGGGGCGCTCCTATGTGAAGTTGGATGGTAAACTCGACTTTGATACGTGGTGCGAAGGGATCCGTAAAGGGCGGTGCTACGTCAGCGATGGGCGTAGCCACCTAATGGATTTTGCGGTCAACGGGCAGGGTGTAGGGGATAAGGAGAGTGAGATACGCCTGTCGAAAGCGGGGCTGGTTCATGCGACGCTCAAGGTCGCAGGGCTCCTTCCTGAAATACCGGACAACAACGCAAAGCAGGGCTGGTACTGGAACTTGGAGCGGGCGCGGATTGGGACATCGCGTGAGGTGACTGTGGAGATTATACAGAACGGCTATCCTGTAGCGCAAAAGAAGATAGTTGCGGATGGTAAGACGCAGGATATCACCTTCGATGTGGAGATTTCGCGCAGTAGCTGGGTTGCGGCTCGCATACTTGGATCGTCACACACCAATCCAGTGTTTATTATTGTAGGCGAAAAGCCCATTCGCGCCTTCCGACGTAGCGCGGAGTGGTGCCTCAAGAGTGTAGATGTGTGCTGGGCAGAAAAAAAACAGTTTATCGCGCCTGCCGAAATGGAGGATGCAAAACAGGCATATCAGCACGCTCGCGAAGCCTATCGCAAAATCCTCGCCGAGTGTGAATGGGAGTAAGGGGCTAATCCCTGTTCTTACGCTACCAAGCCATACACTTTTTAGCGGGTAAATTTGTGTGTTGGAGCGTGAACTTTCCCTAACCTTCTACGTCTAGTGGGATAACAGCTCCTGAGTTGGGGGCAATTTTGAAAAGGGAGGTTTGAGTTATGAAGGTAACACATTTCGTGCGATTGACGGCTGTAGCCTCGCTACTGCTTCTGCCCGCTATTGCGGCACTGGCACAAGAAGCCCCGGTAGGAGGAAACGCGCCAGTGCAGGGACGGCAACGCGGAGGTGGACGAAACGGCGGGCGCTTCACTCTCGTTATGATTCCTATTGCTAGCCTGAAGTCTAGCCTGCAACTGACGGACGAACAGGCGACGAAGATCGAGGCGATTCAAAAGAAGGCTAGCGCGGATACTCGTGCGTTAAGGCAACCTGGACAGCCGCCTAGCCCCGAATCACTTCAGCAGATTCGTGATATCGGGATGAAGGCGACTAAAGAGGTGGAGAGCCTTCTGACGGATGACCAGAAGAAAAAAGTTGCTCCCCTTGTAAAGGAGTTAGGCGGATATCAGTCGATAGGGATTCCGCTCACCGTACTGGATGCTCTGAAACTTACCGATGAGCAGAAGAAGAAGATAGGCGAGATTATCGAAAAAGCCCAGAAAGACATCAAAGCCCTACCACAAGAAGAGCAGCGTCAAAAAGGGCGTGAGATACGTCAGGCTAGCCGTGAAGAGGCGGCAAAACTGCTTACCGACGACCAGAAGAAAGAGCTGGAGAAGGCGCAGCAGGCGATCCAACAGCGTCGGCGTGGAGCAGGCGGCAATAACCAGTAGGGCTTGGAGTAAGGTAGTAGAGGAGAGGGCAGTTTTGCCCTCTCCTCTATTTTTATACGGTATGCTTTAGCACGTTATGTGCCAGTGTGAATACCCCAATCACCACGAGCAGACAGGCAAAGGCGACCTGTAGGCGACGTGGGCTGAGGTTACGTCCCCAACTCTGTCCTGCCATCATTCCCAGTAAGCTTCCCCCCAAGAAAAGACCCGCCGCGTGCCACTGTATTGTGACCTGCCCGATATATCCCAGCGTTCCCATTAGCGAATTGACGGCGATAATCCAGAGCGACATATTCACTGCCCGCTTTATCGGCAGTTTTGCAGAGAGTGATAGCATAGGAACTATGAGGAACCCCCCGCCTACCCCCACAATGCCCGTGAGTAGCCCTATGCTTGCACCTAAGCCTAACGTTGCGAAAGAGGGGAGGGGAGAGGTATTGGTTGATGCTTGAGGGCTAGGCTCCGCTTTTCGCTTTAACATTCCCAGTGCCGCGCCCAGCATGACACAGGCGAAGAGTAGAATCTGTAGGCTTGCGGGCAAGAGGTGACTCAATTTCGCCCCGCCGAAAGCACCAAACACGCCTCCCAGTGCAAAGAGTAGCGTGATTTTCGGGTCTACCTCCTGCCCAGGGCAGCCGTGTACGCTACAACGCCGTTGCGCCAGCACTGCACCTACTAGGCTCGTTGTACCGACTACCACCAGACTCGTGGCAACCGCCGACTTGATAGGAATGTGGGCAACGTAGAGGAACGCGGGTAGGGCTAGGATAGAGCCTCCTGACCCCAGTAACCCCAGTAGGGTTCCCGTGAAAAGCCCGGT
>JAPLCR010000422.1 GCA_026392135.1 Armatimonadota bacterium | reverse complement strand
TCGCGGGGCGACACATAGCGCGTATGGTAGGTCTTCCAATCCTGCTTATGCTTCTTGTAGACTGGGTCATTTTGTAACTCAGTCGGCGGATTTGAGTAGCTCTTAATGCTGTGGGAGGGCAAAGGCATTACCGTTTTGGAGAAGGTCGTGTTAAAGTTTCCATCCTTCACCCATCCATCTCCGATAAGCACATAGTCACGCTCCCAGCCCGCTTTCGGCGGGGCGATTTCGCTGAATCGGAGACGCATTTCGTCGCCTGCGTTCATAATCACGTAGCGGTCATCTGTCTTTTTGAGTAGCTCTTGCACGTCGCCGAAGCGCGTGTAGTAGCCTTCCAAGTCGAGCCAGATGGGCTTCACTGCCACCACGTTATAGATACCGATTTCGGGCGAAGAGACGTTCTTTGTTACCGTCTGCGAGAAGCCCCTGCTTTGCAAATCCGCCCCTGTCAGGCTCGTCATCTGTTTTTCGATAGGCGCGTTTGCCACGCCTACCGCTGTTCCGATGTAGTCCCAGTAGATTTCGAGGTTCGTGCGAAGGCGGACTCTGCGCGGCGTGTTCGGGCGGAATATCCCTGTCAAATTGAGGACAACTGTCTTGACTTTGCCTTCCGGGAAGCCTAGTCCCGGCTTCGCCGTCATCCAGCCGCCCTTGCCGTCGGGAACCTCAAGGCTAAGACCTTGCGGCGGTTCGTGATTTCCCTGCGAAATAGCCACGTTGATACTGCTGTCCGTTGGATGAATCCAGCCCGTCGCGATAAGGTAGAGTGAACCCGTTTTCGGCATAGTCGGGTCGACCTCCACCTCTACGTAGTGGTTACGAGCAACTCCCTGATACTGCCCGCGTCCGAAGTTGTCTAGGTATGTCGCATCCCGCGTACTCACGGTTTTAGTTACATCGTTTCCACTATCATCCACCGCATTTGAGACTGGTACGGGCTTGCGCGTCGTGATGACGGCGAGAGGCGGCGGCGGAATCGAGAACCGTTCGTCTATCCAGATATCGGTGTCTTTCGGGTGGTCTACCGCCATAAGCCCAAGATGGTCGAAGAAGTGTGTCTCCCACAGCTCCGCGCATATTCGAAGGTCGTAGTAGCCGTTACGCGGCTTCAACTGGTCGCCGCGAATCTTTATCCAGTCTTCAGTCTGCACGACTCCCGCTGTCGCCTGTGCGTTGATTCTCAGCCCAAGCGGGGAGCGCCAGATGCAGTCAGTTACGAGTTTCATCTCCTTGCCATCCCAAGCGTAGAGCCATGGACAGGAGCCTCCTGGACGATAGGGGGCGGTCTGCACTGCGTCCATTTTTAGATTGCTAGCGAAGTCGGCACGCACATAACCGTTGGGCCAGACAAAGCGAATAGCATCGGTCTGCCCATTTTCACCTAGCCCAAAGTGTAGGTTAGGCTCTGTCATAAGTGCGTGTTGATAGAGCAGAGAGGCACGTAACTCAAGAGAGCCACCGAACCCAAAGGCATTAATACGACCGCTACCAGCTGCAACGTTCTGAATAGGTCCCCGCACCACATAGTCAGCACGAGGGCGGAAGTCTTGCCAGTGGTAGTTTTTCGTCCCCCGATTATGGAGGCGAGAAGGCTTGCCGTCAGCGGTAATGCTTATGGGGTGTAGCCGTCCTTCCATTGAGTCGTTAGTTAGGGTGAGGGAGTGGGTTTTACTTGTTGTTGGAAGAGCGGTAAACCCACCCTTATCGTCGCCTAACCACACTGCAAAGCCGCTTAGGTTTGTCGTAATAAGGTCAAAAGTGCCGTTATTATCTAGTTCCGCGGCAAAGATGCGTTCGGTTCCATCCACCTTTAACCCGTTCCACTGCCCAATGTCTTTACTCTCCCAATCTATTTTGCCGTCGGAGTAGCACAGAGCGACAATTTTACCGTCTTCTTGTAGGACTATCAGTTGGAACTGCCCAGAGCGTTCTAAATCACTAACGGTGATTGCGGCAGCTTTTACAGAGAGGGTAGGGGCTTTCCATGCGCGGTATATGCCAGAGCGTAGGTTCTCGAAAGCGTGAAGTTTGCCGTCTGCGGTCAGGAAAACAGCGTCTTGGTCGCCGTCGTTGTCCATGTCCGCCCATGTCATCTGCTGAACGTCTCGAACAGAGGGGAAGGGCTTTATCTCTACCCACGTTCCATCGCCGTTATTGCGAAGGACGGAGGCATCGCCTTTGGCAGGCGCGAGTATGAGGTCGAGGTCGCCGTCAAGGTCAATGTCGCACGCCCATGTTCCTCTATAGGCGCGATTGAGGGGCGCGGCGGGGAGTTTTGTGTCTGCGGTGACATCGGTGAACGTGGTGTCTGGGGACTGCCGATAGAATTTGAGACCGCCCTCACCCGAAAGAACCAGGTCGGGGCGGAAGTCGTAACTGAAATCTATAGGGTTAATCCCTTCGGGGGCGGGCGGAGTCGCTTTCGAGCCGCCGGGGAAGGGAAGGGTGATAGTTTTGCCCTCGCCGGTCGCGATAACTACCTTGCTTCCGTTTGCGACAAGCAGTCCCTGCGGACCTTCTGGGGTTGCAATGGCTTTGTAATTGACGAATTTGGCGGCTAGCTCAGTAGGAACTTCCGGTTTCAGAACTATCGTTCGGGAGTATGTCCACTTCTCTGCTGTCGGTGCGTCATTGAGCGGTTCATCCTGTAGTGTGAGGCTTGTGTCTGCGGGCGATGGGGTTGTGGGAGGGGGTGCTAGTACATAGAAGCGCTCATAAACAACATCTGCCTTGAAAGGAGCCATGCTCTTGAAATAGTTGGAATTAGTCCTCAAAACGTTGTGTAGTTGAGTAAATAGTGGGGCTATGGCGGAGACATCCGGCTCGGTTAGCCCTTGCTGAATTTTCGCGAAGGTATCGGTTGCGCTCTGCCCCCAACCCGGCTCTTGCAGGCGCGTAATTTTGCTCATAGTAGTTTGGAGGTTCACGCTGTCTTTGCGTTCAGCACAGTTACGCGCATAATACACGAGAACGCATAGGTTGTTAGGCTGTTGTTCGAGAATGGCGGCGAGGTGAGTCTGCACCTCGTTCTGTATTTCTGGGGTAGGGTTCTGTAGGAGGGTCTCTACAAGGCGATAGCGGGCACGTGCGTTCTTTCCGTCGAGTTCAACGGCACGTCGGAGATGGGGGAGAGCTTCAGGAACCTTACCCTGCTGCTCTAAAAGAAAACCGTACAGTACCTCTACATCGGCATTATTAGGAGCAAGTGTTTTTGCTTTTTCAATCGCTTGGAGGGCTTCATCGGTCTTTTGGAGAAGTTTCTGCGAAATAAGGGCAAGGTTCAACCAGCCAGCGGGTTCCGTCGGTACAAGCTTTGTAAACTCTAAAAGGCTTGTGTGAGCGAGCGTGTTGAACTCTGGCAGAGAGGGACCTCCCGTTTCGTAGGCGCGTAGCCCTGTGTAAAAAAGCGATACCGCTTGACGATAGGTCGCAGGTTCTGTAGGCTTGTTGACAGGAGCCTCACTGTTTTTGCCGCAACCTACAGCCGCGAAAAGGAGCGTAAGCCCCGCTATACCGCACAGAGTGCGGAGGCGGTATAGCCTTCCATGAAAACCTTGGTGCCTCATTTTAGGTGTAAACCTTTCCTCGAATTGGCAAAAATGCCAAGAACACATTCTCCCACTCACGTACTATTCGGAGCCTTTACAGTGAGCGCACCTTATAATACGGGAAGTTTCTCGCAAGTAAAATTAAAATTGGCTTAAATTTTCCTTAAAAAATGAACGGAGAAGCTCTTAACCTATTGGTTCAAGGTTTTGGGTGCTGTTGTTTTTTACGATGTATCTTGACAATCAAAAGGTTTCGGGTTACAATGTTTACAGAGTACTTTGCATTTCAAAGTAAATTGTATTATTTAGGAGTACCATATTTATGGGAACACTGTTACAATTGGAATTACCGAGAGTTCAGAAGCGCAATATCAAACTGGCACGCGTGGCAGGCTTCTGTTTCGGGGTGCGCCGTGCCGTCGAGATGGCACAGCAGGCGCGGCACGCACGTAGCGGTAACATTACCTCTCTTGGGCAGATTGTCCACAACTCACAGGTGATCCAGCATCTACGTCAGCAGGGAATCGAAACAGCGGAGGCATTGAGCGACATCTCCAGCGGAGCCGTTATTCTGTCTGCACATGGTGTCGCACCGCAAGTCCTACAGGCGGCAAAAGAGCAGGGACTGGATATTGTGGATGTAACCTGCCCCTTCGTTTCAAAGGTGAATCGCACCGCGAAGCAGTTAATTGAGCAGGGCTATCCTATTTTATTGGTTGGCGACCCCGGTCATACCGAGGTGAGAGGAGTCATAGGAACCGTTGAAAGCATGGGAGGAAGCGTTCAACTCGTCTCTCACCCCGAAGAGGTATCTGCGCTCACTCTGGGCAAGAAAGTGGGGGTTATTTCGCAGACAACGCAGTTGGCGGAGACTTTCGCGCAGATTGTCGCTGAGGTATGTAGGCGCGTCCCCGATGTGCGGGCGTGTAACACTATCTGCGGGGCAACAGATGAACTTCAAGAGGCGGCGGTCGCTCTTGCGCGTGAGGTAGACGTTGTGATTGTGATTGGCGGCAGGAAGAGTGCGAACACGCGCCGACTACGCCAACTGTGTGAAGGAGAGGGGGTTCCTGCATACCATATCGAGACCGCCGACGACATTGACTCGCGCTGGCTTTTGGGAAGGCGGAACATCGGGCTGACGGCGGGAGCCTCTACACCTGACTGGGTGATTGAAGAGGTAGCGCGTATGCTGAACGACGGCGATTTGCCTGATGACTGGAACCTGCACAACCCAGAGCGGTAGATTACGTACCTCTTGCACTAGGCTTGAATGCTTACCGTGAACCCCAGGTTAAGCTAAGGAGGTCTTATGCCGTTTGTCATCGCGTTCATCCTCTATGTAATGCTCACAGGCTTGGTACTCGCTTTAGTTGGTGGCATCTGTTGGGCGCGGCAGATACCGTCCAGCAGGTGGCTTATCAGCGGGGCAGTTGGCTCGGCGGGTGGCTTTTTGCTCGGTTGCGTCGTGGGGACGCTCGCCTGCTTTGCTGGTATCCCAATCGCCGCGCAATTTGGTGCTACGGCGATAATCTCTGTAGCAAGTTTGGGAAGTGCTTTGTTGGGCACAGTGGTCGGTGTTGCAACAGCGCGACGGAGTGCCTAACGAAGCGAAGAGGTAGAAGCCCTCGGGTTATCGTAAGAGTTCAGTTCACTCGCAAAGTAACTCCTTTTGAGGCAGTTGCCTGAGAAACGCCACAAAGCAGTAGACGAATACGCGTTGAAATCCAAGAGTTACTTGGAAGGGTTATGGGA
>JAPLCR010000461.1 GCA_026392135.1 Armatimonadota bacterium | reverse complement strand
CCTCGTTTGGTATGATGAAGTTGCCCACTTCTCAACCAACGAGGTCTCTTACCATAAATTACGACGCACAATCCGATGCTCTGTAAGTCGCATCTGAAAAATCTCAAGTACTCTGAGAACAACTCACTCTCTTTCTTGCTCCCCTCCTTAGACGCCAGACTGGTACGCACCTTCCGAGCCACCCTTGAGGTCACTCTTCTGAATCTGCGTTCGCGCATAAGGGCTACTCCTCTTACTAGACTAAGCACCTGCAGGAACCAAACGCCTCTCCAACCTCTTACGCTCCGACAGATGCCCGTAGCATCCAGAAGCTACTTCTCAAGAAGTGCGCCAAGGAGTGGGGAAGACGGGTTCTGCATATCTGGAATAGAGGCTACTGAGGAAAGCCTTGGCTGGAAGAGGTACTCGCGTATTCCCTGCGTTTCGTGGTTCGCTGGACGAAACATTACAAACTCAAGGATGCCAAGGGAGAAGAGAAAGCGGCTTGGAAGATAGTTCTTGGTAAACGGAGTTGGGAGGGGCGGGAGAAGTTGCTCCTGATGGCGACGCTTGCTTATGCGTTCTTGCTGACTTTGTTGCACCCTTTGATGGAGGCGATGTAGAGTTGGCTGTTGTGCTATTTTTGTCACAAAACAGGAAAGAGGAGCCAAGAAACCCCAGCTCCTCTGTATCAGTTGTGAGCGGTTTTAAGCCGCCTCTGGATGAGTTATCCCTCCAGAAGTAGGACTCTGGCTACGCTAAATTCGGGATACCTCATGTCTTCACGCTCGCTGGGAAGCATTTGAGAAGGCTAGGGTGTTCCAGATCTGTAGCCAAAGTAGAGGTCTATGTCGTCCTGAAGCTTAGGCTTCCAGTTCGTGCGAATAAACTGCACAGTTCTGCCCTGTACCGTCGGCTGAGAGCATCCCTTCCAGACAATAGCGTTCGGCGCAGGAAGGGCGGATTTCAACCCCCTACCATTATCACCTTTCGCTACTTTGGAGAGAGGAACTAACTGCATTTTATCAGACACTAGTGCGTCTTCAAACGTAACCAGAATTTCGCTTCTCTTAATGTTTCCATGCCACGAAGCACCCGTATGAAGAATGTACGAAACGTGTCTGACGCTACCGCCTCCGCCTTTTGCGTCCACAAGTCCGCCGCCCAGATACTGGGTGTAGACATCGTGGACTGTCGTCTTCTGATGAGCAGGAAACATCACGTTTTTCGTGTGCCAAAAGTGTCCGGGACGGTCGGCTCGAATTAGCTTTGTAGGCAAGACACGCCCGTTAACATCGCTTGTGAAACTCAAAAACGTAGTGCGCGGAGGAGTTTTCATGGGACTGTTCCCATTTTCTGCATCAGGGTCGTTTGCACCTAAACCTATATCAGGGAAGCCCATGCGAGCCGTGCAAGCACGACTGCTGTTGTTAAATACAAAGGCGCAGTCTACCGTTATCTTGTCCTTACCGACTTTAATGCGGATAACTTCACTCTCCATAGAGACGGCAGGATGTCCATGTAGAAGACGAGGGTTTCCGCCCTGAGCAATCCCGCCGTCGTTTGCGAGGCTAGCCGAATAGCAGAGACCTAGTAGAAGCGTGGAAGCGAGAGGAGTTGCGAGAACTCGCAACAGAGGGGTAGAGCGAGACACGATGTGCCTCATATACGTATTGGCTCCTTCTGAACCGAAAGATACGGTTCAATCAAAAACAGTGTAAAGTTGTCATACAGTGCAGTTTCCCAACGAACTACACACAATATACGACACAAGCGTGACTGTATCGTAAAAATATTAGTGTGAAAAACGTTACAACCCTATCAAAATCCCTTCCTTTGCAGGATATTTCCCTCTCTTTTGAGAACTTGACCTTATGCGCGTCTGTTTACGGCAACACTTTTTAGGCGGGAGAACTCTTTGATAGTATGGATATGCACGGACATGGAGGGGCTTGCCGGGGTTAATCACTGGGATCAGTGCTATCATCCAGACGATAATGCTCCCGAATACCTCTACGGACGAGAACAGCTCACAGCAGAGGTGAACTCCGCGGCACAAGGCTGTTTTGATGCAGGGGCAGTGGAGGTTCGCGTGTTGGATGGGCACGGCAGGAACCGCAACCAAGGATTTATTCGCGAGAAGCTAGATAAGCGCGTTCAAGTGGTGTGGGTAGGGCAGAGGAATCCCATTCGTTGGGAGGGGCTGGACGAAACAGTCAGCGCAGTAGCGATGATTGGTCAGCACGCGATGGCGGGAACCATAAATGGATTTCTTGACCATACGCAAAGCCCGAAAGAGATATGCCGATACCTCATAAATGGCGTGGAGTATGGCGAGATGGGACAGTTTGCCCTCTATGCGGGAGGCTATGGCGTTCCGCTCGTGTATGTCTCTGGAGATGAGGCTCTGTGCGACGAGGCGCGGCGACAGTTTCCGCACGTTAGGAGTACGCCTACAAAGCGCGGCACGGGTTGGGCTACCTGCGAACTCACTCCCCCCGACGAGGTACGCGCAAACATCCGAAACGACATTGCAGATGCTCTACTCTCCGCAAATAGCAGTGACGCATGGCGGCTTGAGACCCCAATAGAGGTAGGTATTGAGTGGGCATGGAGCGAACGGGCTGACCGCTTTGCCCTCTTCCCAAACGTCCGCCGACCTCATGCGCGCACCGTTTCATGGCATATCGCCGACCAGCGTGACATCTATCAATACCCCTCTAAGGAGTGGACTCCTGCCCCTAATGAGTAAGCAAGGAAACCCAAATGTTCGTCACCGATTTAACCTGTTGGGCGTGCGGAGCTAGCTACCCTCTTGAGGGGCTTATCAACCTGTGCAAGTGCGGTAAACCGCTCAAGGTCAACTACAACCTCAACGCCGTCAAAGACCGCCTGTCGCCCGCCAAGCTGCTCTCCCGCGACTGGAATCTCTGGCGGTATCGGGAGGTTCTGCCGCTGGATTTAGAGGTTGAGCCGCCCACGCTTGGGGAGGGATGCACGCCGCTCCTCCTAGTGGACGCTCTCGCCGACGCGCTCGGTATGCAGAGCGGGCGACTCTTCATAAAGGACGAGGGGGTGAACCCGACGGGTTCTTTCAAAGCGCGGGGTATGGCTGTCGCCGTTCCGATGGCAAAGCAGTTGGGCGCAACAAAACTTGCTGTACCCTCGGCTGGAAACGCGGGCGGCGCGATGGCGACCTACGCAGCGCGAGTCGGGTTGGAGGCGCACATCTTCATGCCGCTAGACGTGCCTATGGCGAATCGCCTTGAGTGCGAGCTGATGGGCGCGAAGGTCACGCTCGTGGATGGCTTGATAACCGACTGCGCCCGTATCGTGCAGGAGCGCAAATCGGAGGAGGGTTGGTTTGATGTCTCCACCCTCAAAGAGCCCTACCGCGTGGAGGGCAAGAAGACGATGGGATACGAAATTGCAGAGCAGATGGAGTGGAAACTGCCCGACGTGATACTCTACCCAACGGGCGGCGGCACAGGACTGGTAGGGATGTGGAAGGCGTTTGAGGAGATGGAGCGCATGGGCTGGATTGGGAGCGAACGCCCGCGTATGGTGAGCGTTCAGGCGGCAGGATGCGCCCCTATTGTTCGCGCTTTCGAGGCGGGTATAGACGATGCAGGGATGTTTGAGAACGCGCATACTGTCGCGTCCGGTCTACGCGTTCCGCGGGCAATTGGCGACTTTATCATGCTGGATATACTGCGTAAGAGCGGTGGAACTGCCATAGCGATAGAGGACTCGGAACTGATGGCAGATGCCTATACAATGGGCGCGAGTACTGGTGTGAACACCTGCCCCGAAGGCGGTGCGTGCCTCTCTGCCTTGCGGAAACTGCTCGCTTCAGGGGCTATTCTACCGCAGGATACGGTGGTTCTTTTCAATACAGGAACGGGCGTAAAGTACGCGGAGG
>JAPLCR010000589.1 GCA_026392135.1 Armatimonadota bacterium | reverse complement strand
TACCCCTTATCTTGCTCGTTGTCAATATGTATGGACTCTCCCTAGAGTGCCAGTAGCAGGGGTAGGATAGACTGTAGATAGCGGAGTTACAACAATGACCGATTACTCGATGATTTTGTTCGCTCGACCTTCTTTTTTGGAAGGCATGGCGCGTATCTTGGATGTAGGTGGCACACTTGATGAGTATAATACCTCGCTCACGCCTGAGCAAGCGGACTACATCGCTTTGAGTTCCGATTGGTGGGCTGTGGGCGATGGGATACGTGGGGCGATAGGACAGTTTGCTGAAGAGAATGATTTGCCTCCTATGGAGCGGGAAGAGTAGATGACACCTGATAAGATGACGGGAAATGGCGAGGTTAGTGGCGATATAAGCAATGTGGTAGAAACTGACGAATCCCATAAGGACGATTCGCGTCGCCCCCTACTGGAAATTCCTGAAGACGACAAGACTTTACACCTTGTTACGAGGGAGCAGTCTATATCGTTCACTTTCTCTGGTCCAATGCCACATCCGCTCATCTTGAAACAGTATGAGGCTATTCTACCAGGAGCCGCCGAACGCATTTTGAGCATGGCGGAGCGACAGCAACAAAACCGCATACACCTCGAAACTGTTGTAGTTGAGGGAGGTGCAAAACGTTCCAATTTTGGGTTGGTATGTAGTACGTTAGTCTTGCTGGCAACTCTTAGTGCGAGTGTATACATGGTAAAACTTGGACAAGCGATAGCGGGTGTTACGAGTTTTGTGCTTGCCCTAGCGACCTTGATGGGCGCTTTTATTTATAGTACAAACAACCGTAGGGCGGAGCGCAAAGAGCGTACAGCCTTACTGAGTAAAATGACGGAGCCCAAAGACGCTTGATTCCATAGACACACGCCTTGCAAGAGCATTTTCAGAACCCGCCCTTTAGGGGGCGGGTTCTTGCATTTCCAGCCCGAAAGCCTTCTACTTTCGGGCTTTCACGTATCCTTTGAGTTCAACCGCGTAAACCACATACTCCATGCCCGATTGGGGGGAGGGAACGATGAGGTCTATGTAGCAACTCTCGGCTAAATCCGGGGAGACCTGAAACGCCGCCGTCCAAGCGCCGCTCTTGCCCGCCGTTGTCTGGAGAACCGCGGAGACTTTGGGTCTGCCGTTTCCGATTCGCATACTCACGCTTCGCAGGGTTTTCAGTTTGCCCTTACGAGGAATCTCGATAGAGACAAGAACCGCCTCGTCATCTACACGGTCTGCCACGAGCGTGTATTTAAGCCCCAACTTCGCTTGGGTCTCCTTAGTGACTATCATCAGTTCTCCCATAGCGAAGGCGTGTTGAAGGCACGCGCAAAAAACCAGTGTAAACGCTACCCATACGAACTTTTTTACCATGTCATCCTCTTTTCTTGTATCAGGTGTTGCGGATAGAGCCGTCAGAAAATGGAGGCATCCCGTCAGCTCCCCACACTCAGCCGCTTCGTTCGTTAGACGGGGAAGGGAAAGGATAAGTTACCTGTTATCATACTGGCCCGTCCGCCCCCTCTCCTAACCCTTACACAAGGGGATCCGGGGTGGGGGTATGGATGGCTATTGTGTTCAAAAAAATCGAATCGCAAGACAGGAAAACCTATAGGTCAGGTCTTTCTCCCGAATCGGGAGAAGGATGTCCGAAGGACAGGATGAGGGCGGGTTCAGGCAAGCCTCCCGCCATCGGCATTCGCCTCTCTCCTTTTAGGGGAGAGGTTGGAGAGGGGTCGCTATTCGCCCTTCCCCTTGTGAAGGGGTAAGGGTTGCTAGAGGGTGGGCGGGTCGGTGCAGAAGCCTTTCAATACAGGCAGGGTTAGGTTCCCCTAAAGGCAGGCGAAACCACCCTCCTTGACAAAACAGAAAACCAGTGGTATAATACACCCAACACGGAATTGATTTGATAATTTCATAGTATTTGGCTATTAGGAAGCCCGCTATTGTTCGCTGGAAACGCGAACGATGGCGGGCTTTTTGTGTTTTCGGAGCGGAGGCAGACCATGAGAGAGCGAAAAGAGGTGAGCCTTGCAGAGTTTGTCGAGAAGACCACCTATCTGAAACTAGACCCCTGGCAGAACGACCTCTGTGAGTGGCTACAGTGGGTGAAGGAGGATAAGGGGTTGCGTTGGCTTATACACGCCCCGCCTCAATCAGGAAAAAGCGTCATTCTGTCCCAACGCCTACCAGCGTGGATACTCGGATTTCAGCCGGAGCTACGTATCAAACTGGCTTGCTACAACATCGCGCACGCCACCCGGTTCAGCAGAACCTCCCGCGAACTGATGGAATCAGAAGACTACGCAGAGATGTTTCCAGACGAGCTATCCCGACTAGCGAAAACCGCGAAGACCCAAGAGGAGTGGAGTACGCTGGCGAGAGAGCGGGCGAGAGACAGTCAGCCGAGCCTGAAAGCCCTCGGTTTGATGACCGGATTTGTGGGGCAGGGCGCGGATTTGCTCATCATAGACGACCCCTACGCCTCCCCGCAAGATGCCTATTCGGAGGTGATTCGCGATTCTGTATGGACGTTCTGGGCGGATTCGGCGAAGCCCCGACTGAACCCAGACGCAAATGTGATAGTCATGTTTCACCGCTACCACCTAGACGACCTTGCGGGCAGACTGATGCGTGAAGAGGGGCTGATAGAGAACGGCGGCAAGTGGCAACTGCTTCGCTACGCCGCCATTGCGGACGGCGAGGGGCACTACCCTACGAAAAGACCCGTTGGCGAAAAGTTGTCGCCGCGTATGGACGATGCTTTCCTCGAAGAGCAACAGCGCAACTCGGCGGTCTGGTTAGGGCAGTTTCAGGGAGTTCCGATTTCGCGGACGGGTTCGTTTTTTCGCGCCGATAAGTTTGAGATAGTCGACGACGCGCCGGAAGGGCTTCCCGTCTGTAGAGGTTGGGATATGGCGGCGACGGAGGGGAGCGGCGACTACACGGCGGGCGTGAAGATGGCGGGACCCGACCCTTACGGCTACTTCTATGTGCTGGATGTTCAGCGCGGACAGTGGAGTACAGACCGCCGCAACCGCGTGATTCGGGAGGCGGCGGAGCGGGATGGAGAGGTCTGCTGGATACGCGGGGCGCAAGACCCCGGTAGCGCGGGCGTAGATTCTGCGCGGGCGTTTCGGCATCTGCTGGCGGGGTATTCAGTACAGAC
>JAPLCR010000234.1 GCA_026392135.1 Armatimonadota bacterium | reverse complement strand
CTCGCCCTTGATTGCGGGGGACGAGGTGTTTCGGAAGCACATCACGACAGAGGGTATCGCTTTCCACTCTGTGCGACCCGACTGCACCCCTTTTATGAACAGTACGGAGTTCTTTCGTAAGGGGATGGACAAAAAAGAGGGTTTGTCGTTTATTCTGAGTAGTATTCTCTTCCCCTCCTTGCGGGGGATGTATGAGGACAGTAGAGCCGCTTTGGAGGGTGCTGATCTTGTGGTGACGCACCAACTCAGCTTTGGGGCGCATCTCGCGCTTGAGCAGACCAATACGCCCTGGGTTTCGACAGTGCTTGCGCCTGCGGGCTTCGTCTCGACTTACGACTTCCCCGTGATGGGTGAAATGCCCGCTATTAAGTATCTGCGTCATCTGGGCCCCAGGGCAATGCGTACTCTGTTGGGGCAGGCAAAGAAGAGGCTTGACCTTCAATTAGAACCATACTACGCTTTCCGTAAGGAGTTGGGGCTACCGCACGGCAAAAACCCGCTGATGGAGGGACATCACTCTCCTACAAAGGTTTTGGGGCTTTTTTCGCCCCTCCTCGCCAAAGTTCAGCCGGACTATCCCTCAAACACGACTGTTACGGGCTTTTGCCCATTTGACGGTTTTGAAGGGAGTGAGATGCCTGCGGAGTTGGAGGCGTTTTTGAGTAAGGGAGGAGCACCGCTCGTCTTTTCGCTGGGTTCCGCCGCCGTAAACTGTGCAGAGGGCTTTTTTGATAGGAGTATTGAGGTGGTGAAGCGGGTTCAGCGCCGCGCTGTCTTTTTGGTGGGAAAGAATTCGGATGTCTATCCGAAAAAGCCGCTTGGCAAGAACATTATTGCTGTGCCTTATGCGCCTTACTCGAAGCTGTTCCCTCGTGCCTGCGCGATTATTGCATCGGGGGGGATTGGAACAGTCTCGCAGATTATGGCTTCTGGCAAGCCGTGCCTTATCCTTCCTTTCGCCCACGACCAGTATGACAATGCGGATAGGTTATGCCGACTGGGAGTGGGGCGTAGCCTACAGATGGAGGGATATACGCCTCTGCATGGAGCCGCCGAGATACTACGGTTGGTGGGTGAGAACCTCTATCCAAGCCGTGCAAAAGAGGTGGCAGAGTTGATAGCACAGGAGCAGGGAACGAAACTCGCCTGTGATGAGATTGAGGCGACGCTTGGGAAGCGAAGGTAGGCGTGTTTTGCGTGGTGTCTTAATGTAATAGAAGCCCTCCTTATTATGGGGAGGGCTTCTATTATGGTTAGTGGCGAATTAGTTCATGAGGTCCGTAGTGCCTTAGCTTCTTGAGAGCGCGGAGTTCGATTTGGCGTACTCGTTCACGTGTGACCTTGAGGCGATAACCTACCTCTTCAAGGGTACGTGCGTAGCCGTCATCGAGACCAAAGCGCATTCGTAAAACATCTTTCTCGCGATCTGTCAATTTGTTCAGTACCTCTTCGATTTGCTCACGACGGATGAGGTTGAGCGTGGCTTCGGAGGGCGATATGGCAGAGTGAGACTGAATGAAGTCGGAGAGTTGGCTGTTGTCTTTTTCTCCGACGGGGGTTTCAAGGGAGAGTGGTTCCATGGCGATACGCATGATTTCATTTACGCGCTCGACGGGGATTTCCAGCTCTCTTGCGACCTCTTCCACAGTGGGGTCTCGAAGGAGTTGTTGGCGTAGTCGGCTGGAGGCTTTGACTATTTTGTGGATAATCTCGGCAACGTAGACGGGTATACGTATGGTGCGTCCCTGATTGATGATAGCTCTCGCGATAGCGCGACGAATCCACCAAGTGGCGTAGGTGCTGAAGCGGTAACCTTTGGCGGGGTCAAATTTCTCAACGGCGCGGATGAGACCTATGTTCCCCTCTTGAATGAGGTCAGGTAGGGGTATTCCGCGCACGCTGTACTTTTTCGCTATGGAGACAACGAGGCGGAGGTTGGCTTCAGTAAGTTTGTCTTTTGCGGCTTTGTCACCGCGTTGGACGGCTCTGGCGAGTCGTATCTCCTCATCTGCGGTGAGTAGTTGTGCGCCACGCGCACGGCTCATCCAGACTTGGAGGCTCTCGTCATTGCGGGAGTTGGCTTCTCGTCCCCCGAAGAGATTATGAACGCTTTCTGAGGTGAGGCTTTCTGCTTCGTGCAGGAAAGCTACCGCCTCTACCGTCGCTTCGCTTTCATTGAAAGCGGCGGCGGAGTGAACGAGTTCAGGGTCGTCTAGGGGCAGAAGGTCTTCAGAGGTGTCACCGTCGAAGGTATCCTCGTTCTCGTCTTCGTGGGCATTGGGGTCAAAAGCGGAGGAGGAGAGACGGTGGTTCTGCGGTCTTTCTTTGATAGCG
This sequence comes from Armatimonadota bacterium, assembly GCA_026392135.1. Taxonomy (GTDB): domain Bacteria; phylum Armatimonadota; class Chthonomonadetes; order Chthonomonadales; family Chthonomonadaceae; genus CAIJLM01. The sequence goes on along the minus strand of JAPLCR010000234.1, from coordinate 165 downwards.
GTGTTTTCGCTCATCAATGCCACTCCTATGTTTTCAAGATGGGCAGACGTTGTAAATTAAGAGCGCAGAAAGAAGGCTAAGGAGTTCATGAACTTTTTCACAGTTCATTCAGCAGAGTGTTTCGTGCAAAATAAATCGAAGCGATGCGTGTCCTCTGTCAATGCT
>JAPLCR010000221.1 GCA_026392135.1 Armatimonadota bacterium | reverse complement strand
TTGCCGTTTCCGCATCATATTCATAGTACCCCTCTTCGTGTGCTCTCGTCTGGGCATGAGCGATGGTCTTAGGTTGCCACGGCGATACACGAAATACGACGAAGGTTCCCACCACAAAAAGGGTGGTTGTCAAGAATGGGGTGTACAGTGTCTTTCTCATACTATGTGTCTCCCTATATTTGTCCCATGACATTATTCTGCCCATATTTGGCTATCTCTATCCACTCTGCTATAGAAGAGACGAGCCAAATATAGGCAAGTTTCGATAGTTTCATAAAAAATATTGGGAATGTAGAGATTACCTTGCTCGGTTACAGGGTGAGTGGGGAGAATCGTGAAGGCGTGTGGAATAGTAGAGTGTAAAAAGACTCTTCGGAGAGATAAGGAGGTACCGCTATGCTGATTACGAGTAAGGCTCCCGTGCGTGTAGACTTTGCAGGGGGCTGGACAGATGTAAGTATCTTTGCACGCGGTGCAGGCGGCGCAGTCGTCAATGCCGCCATCAACCACTATGTATCGGGCAAACTGGAGGTAGTTGACTCTGAGGATATGCTCTCCTCCTCCTTGATAGGGCGTGAGGGTTTGAGCGTCGCCTATCACTCTGACCTCCCCTCCGGTTCTGGCTTGGGAACCTCTTCCGCACTCAATGTAGTCTGGTTAAGCCTCGTAAAGTCGCAGATTGTCTCAGATAGCGACCGCGCTCAGATTGCAGAGTTGGCGTATCAGTTAGAGGAGATGTTGGGCATTTTGGGAGGTAAGCAGGATCAGTACGGAAGTGCGTTCGGTGGGTTCAATTTTATGACCTTTGGTGAGGGGGTGGAGGTAGAGCGTATGAATCTCTCTCCAGACTTCGTGGCAGAGTTGGAGCGTCGGCTTGTTCTCTGTTATACGGGGAAACCACGCCTATCGGGGAATATCCACGAGAACGTATGGGGCGCATTTCGGAGGGGCGTGCCTGAAACGGTAAACGCGCTGTACACGCTTCGTGAGTGTGCCTATCAGATGAAAACGGCTCTTTTGGAGGGTGATATTGAGGTGTTTGCGGAGATTATGAGCCGAAACTGGCAAAACCAAAAAGCTCTTGACCCCTCCGTAACCAATGCACAGATTGAATCGCTTTTCGAGACGGCAAAAGGGGCGGGAGCCATTGGCGGCAAAGCTTGTGGTGCGGGCGGCGGCGGTTGCCTTCTGTTTTGTGCAGCGCAAGGAGGACAGTCTGTGCTTTCAGATGCACTCTCTCTTGAAGGAGCGAGGGTTATACCGTTTCAGTTCGATTTTACAGGATTAGAGGTAAAGAGAGAAGCCAGATGAAACCTATTTTGTTGTTGCTACTTCTCTGTACTGCGCTTCCTGCCTACTCACAAGTGACGGCAGGAGCCGCGCGTATAGAGATTACCCCTGATGTGAAGGCGATGCGCGTACCGCTTGGCGGGTATGCGGCGCGGCGTGATGCCTCCGCCACTGGCGTAGATGCTCCTATCTTTGCTCGCGCTCTGGTGATAACTCAGGGGATGCGGAAGGTGGGCATTGTCTCAGTTGACCTCTGCTTTCTGCCCGCAAGCATCAAAGAGGAGGTTCTCAAACGAACGCGCTTGGCAGGATGTAATCTGACCGCAGCGACGCTTCTGCTCTCTGCTACGCACACCCATACCGCACCCGACCCGCTTGCAATGCACGCACAAAACCACTTTGAGATTAAAGGTTGGGTACATTTGAATCCCCAGTTGCTCGCGTTTACCGCCGATAAAATCGCGGAGGCAGTTGTAATGGCGGACAAAAAACGTACCCCTGCAAAGTTCGGCAGCCGCTCTCGGATGGTGGATAGCCTAAACCGCAACCGGCGAGGTGATCCCCTTATAGACAAAGAGATGGCAGTTCTGCGGGTGTCTGCTTCCAACGACACGCCTATCGCAGAGATTTGCAACTTTGCAGCACACCCTACGCTCTATGACGACACCATGCTGGAGATTTCTCCAGACTGGTGCGGAGTAATGACTTCACAGGTGGAGCAGGAGATGGGCGGGGTCTGCCTCTTTTTGAATGGCGCAGAGGGTGACTCCACCACGCAAGGAGCGGAGGGCGACACTCCCAAAGCCCGGATACAGTCTTATGGGGGCAAGGTCGCTCAGGTTGCGATTAGTCTATTGAAAGCGACACCAGTCTCTGAAAAAGGGACGCTTCGCGCCTGGCTCGAAGAGGTTGACTTGCCAGAACGCAAGCCTAGCGGGCTCTTCATTGCCGCCGCTGCCCAGATGGGAGCTACTTTCACACAGGCGAAGGAGCTGGTTCGTGTCCTTATGCCTTCCAAAGCGCACCTCGCCTTTCTCCAAATAGGTGACCTGCTACTGATGGGCTTCCCTTGTGAGCCTACGGGTGAGATTGGCTTAGCCGCGAAGGCATACGCAAAGCAAGCGGGATTTCGCCTCCCTATCGTGGTTGCTCTCTCGAACGAATGGCTCTCCTACTGCGTATCTCCTGCTCAGTATCGAGCAGGGAAATATGAGGCGAGTATGTGCTTCTACGGCGAAAACTTCGGTACTGTGGTACTGAAAGGGGTGGAGTCAGGGTTAAAGCGGTAAGATTCTAGGGGGGCGAGTGGCTACAGCAAACCATGTAAAAAGCCTTGAGGAGCGGTCTCCTCAAGGCTTTTTACAAAACGCTCTTGCTAAGGGACTTAGGTAGGAATAACTGTTCCATTTGAAAACCAGAAGCCCTCACCCCCGTCCCCTCTCCCAATTCTGGGCGAGGGGTGACTAGGGCGAAAGGCGACTCCGTTGGGCGATAGTCTCCCTTTCCCTAGAGGTTTTGGAAGATTTTAACTAGAGAGAGTCCCTAAGAAAGTATCTATGCTTTCTCGATAGTCTTTTGAACATCAAGCACATCAAGGGCGATGCTGGGTCCCATGCTAGAGCTAATGGAGACTTTTCGGAGGTACTTTCCTTTTGCAGCAGCAGGGCGTGCTTTCACAAGCGCACTGACGAGAACGTTAAAGTTTTTCTCGATGTTCTCAACAGGAAAGCTGGCTTTACCGATAGCGGCATGGATAATGCCGTTTTTATCTACACGGTACTCAGCACGGGTTGCGCCTTTAATATCGCGTACTACCTGTCCCACATTCGCAGAGACCGTTCCCGCTTTGGGGTTGGGCATCTTCTGTTTGAGGATGGGTCCCAATCGTCCTACGAGGGGCATGAGGTCGGGCGCAGCAACAAGGATATCACAGCTAGCCCCACCCTCTTTTTGGATACGCTCCAAGAGGTCTTCGGCTCCTACGACATCTGCACCAGCGGCTATCGCATCAGCGGCTCTTTCACCGCGAGCAAATACCCAAACAGAGCGGGTTTTGCCTGTTCCAAAAGGAAGGTTGACCGTTCCACGAACCATTTGGTCACCATGTCGGGGGTCAACACCAAGGTTTACGGCAATGTCAATGGTCTCATCGAACTTGGCAGTCGCCAGCTCTTTCACCTTAGCAATTCCGTCGGCAACGAGTAGTTGCTCTTTTGGGGAGGATTTGGCAACCCCTAGAAAGCGCTTGCTGTGCTTGGCACGTCCTGTTTTGGAGGAGCGGCGTGCGGCGGTAGAGAGGCTCGACTTTGTTGAAGTCTCTTCGGGGGTTATATCGGACATTATTTTCTCCTGTGGTGTAACGGAGAGCAAGCTCTCCTTCCACAATGTACTTCTCTCTGTAGTAAGAGAAGGTCTACGAATCTTTATCGCGGTTTTTGTAGGGTGAGGGTAGGAGAGATTGACCATCGGAGTTGGGTTCGCTGGCGCGAATCCCTACTTGGCTCCAGATCATGGCAACGGTGGCAAGCCCCCATAGCCCCAGACCCCGTACAATACTAAAAACCCACTCCCTTTGCTGTGAGGTGTCGAACATGACACTCGCAAGCACCTCTAACGCAAGAAAGCTGAGCAAAGCCACCCCGATACTGAGCCACATGGACTGATAGTAGAAGTGAGCTTTACGTTTATCGCGCTCGTAAGAGGCAACGTGGTAGGGTATATTTCCCACAAGGCGGCTGACACGACGAAACTGGAGGAGCCACAGCACCCCCAAGAAAGTGAGTACGAGAAATTTCCCCGTAGGTGGTAAGAGCACCGCCTTATCCCTTTCTACCGTCGTTGCTCGCCTTGCGGAAGAGACTACTAATCGGTGATGGTTACGCCCATAGAGCGGGCGGTACCCTCAATGATTTTCATTGCCGCCCCCAAGTCGTTGGCGTTCATGTCGGGCAGTTTGACAACCGCAATCTCATTAAGCTGAGCGCGAGTCAAAACGCCGACCTTGTCGCGGTTGGGGCGAGCAGATCCTGCTGTAACACCGACAGCCTTTTTGATAAGGTCTGCGGCGGGTGGGGTTTTAGTAATAAAGACAAAGGAGCGGTCTTCATAAATGGTAACTTCGACGGGAACAACGCTCCCAATCATGGAAGCCGTTTTTTCGTTGTAGCTCTTGATGAACTCCATCATGTTGATGCCGTAGGGGCCCAACGTAGAGCCAATGGGGGGAGCAGGGGTCGCTTTTCCCGCATTGATTTGCAACTTAATAACGGCGGTTATCTTCTTCGCCATAACAATCCTCTTTTCAATACTCACAATGAACTAGAGTTATTGCCACCTATTAGATGACTTTTTCGACCTGACTGAAATCGAGTTCGACCGGTGTATCGCGTCCAAAGATAGAGATAAAGACCTTGAGTTTTTCTTTGTCAGGGTTTATCTCTTCTATCTTACCGGAGAATTCAGTAAAGGGACCAGAGGTCACGCGAATGACTTCGCCCTTCTCATATTTGACAATTGTAGTGGGGACAGTGCCCTCCATAGAGGAGAGAATGTCTTGTACTTCGCGCTCAGAGAGCGGTAGGGGCTTGTTGCCTGCCCCGATGAAGCCAATTACGCCTGTCGTAGATTTGATGAGATACCACGTAGAATCGTCGTATACCATCTCTATTAGGACATAGCCAGGGTAGACTTTGCGCTTTACTTCTGTCTTTTTCCCCGCCCGAGTACGGACTTCCGACTCGGTGGGGACGAGAATACGAAAAACTTTATCTCGTAATCCCATAGACTCAGCGCGACGCAGAATATTGGTCATTACCTTATTCTCATGCCCTGAGTAGGTATGGATTGCGTACCAGTGCCGTTGCATCTTTCCTCCGCCTCTTACTAAAGGGTTCGGGACTACAGACAATACAGACGCGCCCACCTCTTCTAGAAGGGTTGTGGAGTGCGTCTGCAAGAAAAATTGCTATTTGATGAGGCTGAACTTGTGTACAATAAAGGACAAGAACGCATCTAGCAAGCCCATAAAGAGAGCTACAGAGACAATAACGCCTAGAACAACTCCCGTCAAGCGATTTGCCTCTTGCTTTGTGGGCCACGTCGTCTTTTTCAGTTCCACCCATGTTTCGCTCAGAAACGCGGAACGCGCATCTGGCTTCGTATCGGTAGCTGTTGTATCCGTCTTTGCGCTCTTCTTTGGTTCTATCGCCATATCAGAAAACCTACTTTCTGAAGCCTCTCCCAATGCTTAAATTCTAAGGAGAGGATAAAGAGCAGGGGCAGAGAGACTCGAACTCCCGGCCTACGGTTTTGGAGACCGCCGCTCTACCAGCTGAGCTATGCCCCTACATTCAAGGGTCATACGCGGTTGCGGATGACCTTACGCACCCGACCTATTTGTCTTCACGGTGTGAGTGATGATTTCGGCAACGGGGGCAGTATTTCTTCAGTTCAAGTCGTTGTTGATGTTTTTGGCGGTTTTTCGTAGTGGTGTAGTTGCGTGATTTGCATTCGGTACACGCCATTACAACAATAACCCGCACGTCTTTTTTTGCCATTGAGATAGCACCCTTCT
>JAPLCR010000655.1 GCA_026392135.1 Armatimonadota bacterium | reverse complement strand
TCGCTCTCCACTCAGTAGCATCTAGTAAGAGAGCGGGAACGGTAATAGTTCGCCCCGCGAGAGAGAGGTGCACACCTTGTACTTCGCGTAGCACGTGAACAAAACGTAAACGAAAACCCAGATAGATCGTTGTCCACAGAAGATACGGGAGTAGTGAACGCTCGGCTCTCCGCTTAAAAAACCGTTTCCAGTCAGGCTGTTCTGTACGGCGAAGGCTTTTGGCGAGCAGAAGCGCAGAGAGTAGAAGGAAAGTCGGTACAGCGAAGTGTAGTACCTTGTGTGCCATCATCATAGCCCACCAGACGCTTGAACCCACTCTACTAAATCGACTCGCTGAAAACGAAAGGAGGTGATGTAGCATCACCTCCAAAATACTGATTCCTTTAACTATGTCGAAAGTCGCATCACGTACTCTCGTTGAAACTACCCCACCCTGCTTGTTACCATTCGGATCGGACATAGTAACCGCCTACTTCTCTGATACTAACGAGCGAAACTCAATCTGATTAGAGCATTTCGAATATGCTTCATCATAGGCGACGGTTTTGTCTTTAACAAGTTTGGCAAGTGACTGGTCTAGCGTCTGCATACCGGCACGTTGCCCTGTCTGGATGATTGAACTAATCTGATGGGTCTTCGCTTCGCGGACTAAGTTGCGGACAGCAGGAACCGCTACCAGCGTCTCAAATGCCGCAATACGACCGTTTCCATCTATTCGCTTAACAAGCGTCTGTGAAACGACACCTAGTAGGTTTGAGGACATCTGCATACGTACCTGTGACTGCTGGTGTGACGGGAAGACATCGATCACGCGGTCTACGGTTTGAACGGCATCGGTTGTGTGTAGAGTACCGAATACAAGGTGACCTGTCTCCGCCGCAGATATAGCGAGCTTAATCGTCTCAAGGTCGCGCATCTCACCAATAAGGATCACATCTGGATCTTCACGTAGTGCAGCTCGCAAAGCATTTGGAAATGAAAGTGTATCCGTATCTAACTCTCGTTGATTTATGAGAGCCACATCATCGTCATGAATGAACTCAAGTGGGTCTTCAATCGTGATAACGTGATGAGGGAAGCTATGGTTGATATAATCAATCATAGCCGCCTGTGTTGTCGACTTACCGGAACCAGCGGGACCAGTTACCAATACAAGACCTCTTGGGCGCTCTGCAAACTTTTTACAGATCGCAGGAAGTGCCAACTCTTCCATGGTCTTAATACGATAAGGTATGACGCGAAACACCGCCCCCATGCTGCCGCGTTGTACAAAGACATTCCCGCGGAACCGCGCAACCCCCTTAATCTCGTATGCAAAATCGAGCTCCATCTCATCATCGAATCGCATTCTCTGCGTTTCAGACAAGATGGAAAAGCATAGCCAACGCACCTCTTCAGGTTTTAACGGCTCCATATCCAGTTGTAGGAGATCGCCGTTAATACGTACTAAAGGAGGGCTATCCGCTTTTATATGTAGGTCAGAGCCATCGTTTTCAACACAGGCTCTTAATAGGTCATCAACGAGTACAGATGCCACAGTTTTCTCTGTCTCCCTTAAAACAAACTCATTTCCGTCACCAAACCGAACCGTTCCGCTCTCACACGAAAATCCGTTGGGTTAGAGGATTTTGCAAGTGCATCCTCGTACTCGACTAACCCCTTCTGAACCAAATTCAACAGACTGTTGTCGAGTGTCTGCATTCCGTGTTGTTGCCCTGTCTGAATGTCTGTTGAGAGCTGATGCGTTTTACCCTCGCGAATGAGGGTACGAATAGCACTCGTACAGCGCATCACTTCAAACGCCGCGACACGTCCATTTCCGCCCTTCTTCATCAAAAGAGTCTGAGAAATTACGGCTTGGAGCGTCGTGGAGAGTTGCATCCGAATCTGTTGCTGTGCTTCTGGTTCAAACACGTCAATGATACGGTCTACTGTTTGTGGCGCATCTGTAGTGTGCAAGGTTGCAAACACTAAGTGCCCCGTTTCCGCAGCGGTAATCGCGAGCTTAATGGTCTCCAAGTCACGCATCTCACCCACCAGAACCACATCTGGGTTTTGGCGCATAACGTGCTTTAGAGCGTCCGTAAATGAGTGCGTATCAACACCAACTTCTCTCTGGTTTACCGCCGACATTTTATCTCTGTGGACATACTCAATGGGGTCTTCAATCGTAACGATATTCGATGGCTTAGTCTCGTTTATAAGGTCTATCATGGCGGCAAGCGACGTAGACTTACCAGAACCTGTAGGGCCCGTTACCAGTACAAGACCACGCGGAAGCATGGAGATATCTTTGGTCGTTTTAGGTAATCCAAGTTCGTCTATTGTTTTTATACGAAACGGAATGACGCGCAAAACCGCGCCGACATGCCCCTGTTGACGAAAGATATTGACTCGGAAGCGGGACAATCCCGGAATTGCATACGAGGTATCCAACTCCATGGTCTGTTCAAAACGCACCTCTTTATCCGCGTTCATTATCGGATGAATAAGGTCGTACATCTCACGGTCTGTGATGACAGGGTACTTTGTGCGAGTTAGGACACCGTGAATACGCATAACAGGAGGTTCATTGACCCTCAAATGAAGGTCTGATGCCTCTTTAGTAACCAGTTCCTGTAGTAGGTCGTCAATATGAATCATGAGTAGATTAACGCCTCTGCTGTGGAGTACCCGGAACGGGAGGCGGAGCCTGCGGAGGGCGCTGTTGTTGAGAATTAGGCTGAACAGGCGAGTTATTAAAGTCACCACGTGAGCCAGCCATACGTATCATCTGCTTCAGTTCAGTGTAGTTGCCCGCTGCCGCGAGTGCATCCGCTTCAGTAATAATACCCGCCTTGAAGTAGCGTAGCAGGCACTGGTTCATTGTCTGCATGCCCCAATAGTCTTCCATACCCGCTTGGCGGATAGCACCGTACATATCGTCCGAACGTCCCTCTTCAACCATCTTTACAATAGTCGGAGTAACGTCCATCAACTCTACCGCCGCGATACGGCTCTTTCCATCCGACCTAGGTATCAGCTTTTGCGAAAGTACTCCACGTAATGAAACGGAAAGGCGAAGCCATAACATAGGGCGCTCATGGGGTTGGAACATATTAGAAAGCCGGTCAAGAGTCTCTGCCGCGCTAGCGGTGTGAACCGTTGCGAACACAAGGTGTCCAGTCTCTGCGGCTTGTAGTGCCACGTTCATCGTCTCAAGGTCACGCATCTCACCAATAAGGATAATATCAGGGGCTTGGCGCAGAACATGGCGTAGTGCCGAATTGAAGCTATCGGTGTCAATGCCCACTTCGCGTTGGCTAAGAACCGCCTGTTTGTCCTTATGTACAAACTCAATAGGGTCTTCTACTGTAATGATATTCAAGCGTCTGCTTGTGTTGATAAGGTCAATCATAGCCGCAAGAGTTGTTGTTTTCCCAGACCCAGTTGGTCCTGTCACAAGAACAAGTCCGTTGCGATGGGTAGTAAACTCCTTGACTTTTGGGGGGATGCCTAGCTCCTCAAGCGACTTCATTTTAGTTGGTATCAAACGGCAGACGGTAGCTGTTCCGCCGCGTTGACGGTATACGTTCATACGGATACGTAACTCTTCGCCCACATTAAACGCTAAGTCCATCTCATGATGGGCTTCAAAAGCCTCTTTCATTCGTGCATTCATTTTTTCAAGGCACATCTGATGAACCTGTTCGCCTGTTAAGAAGGGCAGGTCAGTAGACGCAACCTTCCCATGTACGCGCAATGCAGGGGCAGCATTACTCTTTATGAAGAGGTCTGAAGCATCTCGTTCGGCACCGTATCGTATCATGTCATCAAGACTATAGTTCATCTAGGTAGTCCTTTCACCTAACTTGTATACACGTTATACGTAGGCTCTAGTATGTGTTGTCATCAACCACTAATTGAAATTGCTAAAATCGGCTACTTCCGCCTATAGATAGCGATAGCTACTGCAAAGAACGTTGCTGCCACAAGAAGCAAACTCATAATCAGAGCAGGGCTAGTACGCTGATGTGGCTTCGCCTCCCTGACTACAGGTTTCGGAAGGGTTCCTTCCAACGGCAGAGTATTCGCAAATACAGGCACTGATAAATGCGCCTTCGCGTCTCGGATCTCAGCCTCATAGCGAATCCCGCCCTGTGCGTCCGTAAAGCGGCGAACCAAAAGCGGTGGCGAGTCTGCAACGGCAAGGCTATCCGCGTTAAAATGAGCCCCTGTAGAGAAGACGACTTCTAAACGGATTCTGTTCTGAAATCCCACTAAATAGGGCAAAATTTGCGGTTCACCACCTCTTAACGGCGGCACACTAAGGAGTGAGAAGTCCGTTGCTGTGGTCTTTGCCTGCCCTACTCGGTTCGGCTCTTGAGTAATGTGAACATCCAACACCTGCGTCCCCATTGCCGTCGCCATTCTCTGTATATCAGCCCTAACCTCCGCTTCTCGTAATACCGTATCATAAGCGACAGCGACTCTAGCCTGATTGGAGGACGCGTGCTGAATAACAAGAATGGTAACGGCGGGAAGGAAAAGAGGCTCTCTCTGCTTATTTTGGGCAAGTAGAGGGGAAATTCCTGCATACTGCCAAAGAAAGAGGCTACACAAAAGGTAGAAACATAAAATAAACCGGGTTTTAGTGCCCGGTTTAAGTGTGCATATACGAAATGGAGCGGAGGAGGCTCGAACTCCTGACCTCTGCAATGCCATTGAAGCGCTCTCCCAACTGAGCTACAGCCCCGTAAAACCTAGATTTATATCCTTATTATACCCCCCTCTCTCGAATTTCGCAAGAGGCGGAGCGGGAAAACATAAGGACAAAATTGACGAGGGTATACCAACAAAAAATCGCAATAGTAGTAACACCTAACATGCCGTGTAACTACTCACCCTATCAAATTAGGGTGCCTCTATCTCAAAACGCTCTGCCGACAGGCTTGTAAAGTGGCGATTGAAGCCAAAATGGCT
>JAPLCR010000147.1 GCA_026392135.1 Armatimonadota bacterium | reverse complement strand
CATATAGGGGAAGTCCGCCGCGCAATCCATTCGTGATCGAACGGTGTGGCTGGTGCGGCACGCATTTGATGCCGGTTGCACCCACTGAAGACCGGGGCAAGTTTGGCTTCCGGATCGTTGATGCAGGCGGTGCAATGCGCCTTTCCACATACTGCACACACTCGTCCGGTGTTGTTACCGTTATTGGAGCCACAGAGTTATCCCCCACCCTTCACCTACTTACTTGCTAACAGCGTTGTTGCGTGCAGACGCATCTCTTCCTTTGGCTTGACGGCTTGGGGTGCTTTGCTCTGTAGCTTGCCTGCGCTCAGCATGAGGACTATTGCCACCCCCAAAGCGATACGGTAGACAATGAAGACATTGGTGTTGTGCTTACGCACATATCCCAAAAACCAGTGTATCACTGCATACGCTGTGATTCCAGCAACAACGGTTCCTACTGTATAGGGAAGTACGAGTGCTTTGAGGTTGGGGCTGTGTAGAACGTCTTTGTACAACTTGTAGATACCGGCGGCGGATAGCGCAGGAATACTGAGTAGGAAGCTAAAGCGTGTCGCGCTCTCGCGGTCAAAATTCAAGAAGAGAGAGGCGGTCATGGTCGCGCCGGAGCGAGATATGCCGGGAATGAGCGCGACGGCTTGCGCCAACCCTACTATGATCGCTTCGTTGAGCGTCATCGCCTCCATTTTTTTGTCTCGCTTACCTACCTGCTCGGCGAACCAGAGAACGATGCTGCCGACTATCAACGCACCTGCCACAATCGCCAAGCCACGAAACGAGGAGTCTATCTTCTTTTCCAGCAGTTTCCCTGCCAGTAGGACGGGAGGCGTAGCAAGAATAGCGTACCAGCCCATTTTTGCATCGGTGTTTTCAGGGTCGATTTTGAACGGGTTGGGATTTTTTGCCATACCTTTGAGGTACTTGGCTATATCTTTGCGAAAATAGGCAATAATCGCAAGAATAGGTCCCAACTGAATTACGGCAGAGAACGCCGAGCCGGGATCGTCCCAGCCAAAAAGCTGAGGGAAAATATCCATGTGAGCCGTACTACTCACAGGAAGAAACTCGGTTAGCCCTTCAATAATTCCGATAACAATGGACTGAACCAAAGATAGATCTGCCAATAAACTCTCTCCTTACCAGATAGGTGTGCGTTTTGTAAATACTTACGCTCAGTATACCCGTGAAACAGCGATGACGGGTGATTTCAGGCGGGATAAGCGTGCTCTTGTGGATGCCGAGTAGTAGTACGCTAGCCTCACTCCATACCGCCATTCACAGGCTTAGAGGTCACTCTATTTTTTACAGGTTGCAGGAGATTCTACACACTCTGTTCAACAGTTGCTCTACCGACTATACAAAATGAGAAGACTATGTCAATACCTTCGCCAAAAAATCGGGGTTTCGTAACAAAAAGTAGGGCTTATGGAGTACCGTTAAAGTGACAAAACTACAACGGAGGAACTCCTCAGCCCATGCCCGATATTCTACCCCTTTTACTGAGTTTGCAAACGGT
>JAPLCR010000382.1 GCA_026392135.1 Armatimonadota bacterium | reverse complement strand
TTGTTACGAAACCCCGATTTTTTGGCGAAGGTATTGCTAGTAGTGCTAGTATACCCTACTGCCCCCCCCTATTCAGGTTCACCTACTGACACATTTATTTTTTCTTGTAGAAGTTTTCATCACATCAAAGCCGTGAGGTTTCTACACACCTCCTTGTTTTCGCTGTCGAAATTTTGTTTCTCTGCAAAATGTCGGGATAAGTACCTCTCAAAAACGCCAGTAAAAGGAGGCTTTTTTGTGCATTCACTACAGGAAGGCTCCTCTCCTTTGCGAAGGAGAGGTTGACTGAGGTTGGGTGAGGTTATGTGGAAGCCCGAATTCACGTTAGGGCAGACTAAACGGGCAGAAAACCTGCTTAACTTTGTTCCACACCCCAGTCTGCCAAGTAAGGAGGAATATCCCTTACGAAAAACAGATATTAGAGGGGTTAGTAAGAAATATCTCAGGGGGACAGAATTCATGTCGTTTTTGGCTACTGTAGGCATGGCGTTGAGCCTGTTACAATATGCACCACCGAAAGATGTTTGGACGGAGTTCCGAGGTCCCAATGGAACCGGAATCGTTGCAGACACCACCGTTCCAACGGCGTGGAGCGAAACACAAAACATCAAATGGAAAACACCGATACCTGGTAAAGGTTGGTCATCACCTGTAGTATGGGGTAATCAGTTATGGATGACCAGTGCGACAGACGACGGGAAAAAGATGTTTGTCTACTGTATAGACAAACAGACAGGGAAAGTCCTGCACGACCGCCTCCTCTTTGAAAACACAGCCACGGAGCCCATCCACGACCTCAACAGCTACGCCTCCCCCACCCCTGTTATCGAAGAGGGGCGTGTTGTCGTTCATTTCGGAACCTACGGAACAGCGTGCCTTGATACACGTACCTTCAAAAAAATATGGCACCGCAGAGACCTCACTTGCCAACACTCCGTAGGTCCCGGCTCTTCACCCATTATCTACGAAGACAAGGTTATCTTGACATTCGATGCAATAGATGTTCAGTACCTCATTGCACTTAACAAACGAACAGGAGATACTCTCTGGAAAACACCCCGTAGCACCGACCTTAGCCGTGTCTCTAAAGAGGAGAGGAAAGCCTTCTCTACTCCCATTATCACACAGGTCAATGGACAACCAATGCTCATAACCGCTAGCGCACAAGCCGACTACGCCTATGACCCCCGCGATGGCAGGGAGATATTCCAGTTTCGTAATCATGGGTTTTCATCATCGTGCAGACCGATCGTCGCGTTTGGCATGGTCTTTATGAACGTTGCCTTCGGTGAGAATAACGGTTTACAAGCCGCACGGTTGGACGGGCAAGGCGATGTAACAAACACCCATGTCGTGTGGAAATACGGACGCGGAGTGCCCAACAAGCCTTCCATGCTCCTCATAGACGACCTGCTCTACATGGTCAGTGACAGCGGAATAATGTCGTGCCTCGAAGCGAAAACGGGCAAACCGCTCTGGAACGAGAGACTAGGCGGCGCGTTCTCCGCCTCGCCGATATGTATTGGCGGAATAATCTATCTGTGCGACGAAAGAGGTGTATGCTACGTTGTAAAACCGGGGCGCGTATTCCAAAAAATTGGGGAGAACCAGTTGGAAAACGGCTGTATGGCAACCCCTGCTGTATCGGGGAAAGCACTCTTTGTTCGCACAAAAACCCATCTCTACCGCATTGAATAGGAAGCCGCAACACGAACTTTCGTGGAATGTGAAATAGTCCCTACCAGTGAGTCTATCCCCTCACTATCCGATATTGATATGCCCCCGCTATTTTGCTCTTTGAACAAGGGTATGCGTGGACAGCCCAAAGGGCTAGCCCATGCCATTTTAGAAAGGAACACTTCTAATTGAACACAATTGGAATAGATATTCGCTTCCGACGCTACCTATGTCTCGCAGGAATTGCCCTTGGCGCACTGTACGGCTGTGGCGGAGGCAGTAGCACGAATAACAACACTAACAACAGCAGCTTTGTTGCACCAGGAACGTCCCCATTTGTCAACTCAACTCTCGCTACCAGAGATGTATGTCAGGCAAACACACACGTAGCGGGGCGACCTCGCTGGACAGTACTCGTCTATCTCAACGCCGCAAGCAACCTACAACCCTTTAGCCTCTTGAATGTAGCACAGATGGCTTCTGTCGGCTCGAACGCCGACCTCAATATCGTAGTGCAGTGGAAGCAGACGGCAACCTCCAGCTTCTTCACAGGTGTTGCCGTGCAGTCTACCCCGTCCTTTATAGGAACACGAAGATACAAAATAGCGAAGCATAGTGCGGCAGACATAAACAAAATAGCTCCGCCGAACATCACTTCCAACCTAAGCATCGTTGGCGATACCACTCCACTCGACGCAGATAGGCTTGCTGACCCTCCCACTAATACCCTCTCCGATGCAGGCAACCCCACCGCAGACATGGGCGACTACCACACACTCACCGATTTCGTTCAGTGGGGGCTATCAAACTATCCTGCCGACCATACCGCACTTGTGGTCTGGGATCACGGTTCAGGGGCATTGAATGTAGACAACCGCGCCGTACACACCAAGCATAGCATAACCAAAATACGACGCGGGCTCTCCCAAGATGTGCAGACAGGGAGTCAAATTGCTACTCAGGAGTTGCCGCTTGCACTAGCCGGTCTCCCCAAACTAGATGCTCTCGTCATAGACTGCTCGCTACAAGGCACAACAGAAGTCGCTTACGATGTGCGTAACCTCGCACGGGTCTACATAGGGTCTGAAGAGAGTCCTCCCGGCGCAGGCTATCCCTATCACACTTGGCTGAACTTTCTAAAGGCAAGTGTCGCCAACCCTTGTACCTCTGGGCAGACGCTCATCAATGCCACTATCGCACAGTACCCGACGGAAAGCAACGTCACACAGTCCATGATAGACCTGACAAAAATGAACAGCGTGGCTTCCGCGCTCAACTCCTTTGGTGGGGTATTGAGCGACAACACCGTATCAGGAGTGACATGGATCAAGCAGGCACGCCAGAACTCACAGATATTCGAGTTTTTTGAGTATAAAGACCTATACCACTTCGCAGACTTGATTCGCAAGACCAACGGGATCCCCTCCAACGTCTCGCAAGCCGCCGCGAACCTCCAAACTGCGCTCACAGGTACAAACGGAGCGATACTACTCTCTTCGCACGGATCCGCAACCGATGGAAACGGCTTCAATGAGGCATTTGCAAGCGGCTTGAGCATCTTCTTACCAGGTCCTCAAACTCCGAGTAGCGTGAACAATACGACGGGCTTCGACCCACAATGGAACACACTAGGGCTGGCAAGAGTAGCACCAAACTGGGCGACATTCCTGCAAAACGAACAGCAGTAGGCGACGAGAGAGAGTGGTGCACGGACATATTTTAACTCATGTTACGCAGAGGATCTGAACTAGCCCTCACCCTGTCCTAACGGACATCCCTCTCCCAATTCTGGGCGAGGGAGCCTGTCTGAAAGGTTTGTAGATCGGACATTCCGCTTTTTGGAACCCAAAACAGGGGAGAAATCCGGTAAACTGGTCGCCT
>JAPLCR010000667.1 GCA_026392135.1 Armatimonadota bacterium | reverse complement strand
TTTTCCTTTCTTGGGAGCGGCTATATTGCGGGAATTCCGTTTCCAACAATTGTCTTGCTTACTACGTTTGTCTTTTTCCATGTTCTAATGCGATACACGACCTTTGGACGCGCCGTCTATGCCGTTGGAGGCAATGCGGAAGCCGCTCGCCTCAGCGGAATTAAGGTAGACCGTGTGAAGATGCAGGCGTTGGCATTAACAGGGGCTTTGGCGGCATTGAGTGGTATCATGCTCGCCTCTCGTATCAATTCGGGTACGCCGGATGCGGCGCAGGGCTGGGAACTGGATGTTATCGCTGCCGTCATTATCGGGGGAACCAGCCTTTCAGGCGGTGCAGGAACTATCTGGGGGACAACAGTTGGTATCCTCTTTACAGGTATTTTGACCAATGGTATGACCTTATTGGATGTGCCGAGCTACCGCCAGTACATTATTCGGGGGCTACTGATTTTTGTGGCAGTGCTACTGAACCGCGCACGGAAGAGCTGATTTTGGTAGGCGGGGAATATGTGGGAAGTAATGAGATATAGGAGGCTTACCTGTACTGTCCCTCATTCCGTCCTGTGGACACCTTTCTCCCGCTTGGGGAGAGAGTCTTGACCTATAGGCAGTGCTATATTGCGGTACAGTTTTTTTGAATTTGGAAGATTTACATACCCCTGTGAGCGTTTCATAGGGGAAAGTTAATGGAGTAAGGGCTTACCCTCTTTCAAATTAAGAATAGCAGGAGAAAACTATGCGACGTAACAGAACCTCACCCCTAATTTTATCTCTCGCGCTACTGACCGCGCTCTCATGCCATACGCCTACGAACTACGCTAGAGCACAGGTTACCGACGACTCGCAACCGGCTACCTCCAATGTGCGCGGCGGACAGTACCCGCGTGTCCACTCTGATTCGCGGGTGACGTTTCAGTTCAAAGCACCAGCTGCTCAGAAAGTACAACTCCAGCCCGGCGGGGGAGGGGAGAGCGGGCTAGGGAGTAGGACGTTGGATATGACCAAGGGTGACGACGGTGTATGGGTGGTGACAACTCCTCCTGCGGTTCCCGGCTTTCACTACTACTGGTTTCTGGTGGATGGCGTGCAGGTGAACGACCCCGGCAGCGAAACCTATTTCGGTTACGGCAGACCGACCAGCGCAGTGGAAATTCCTGAGAAAGGCGCGGACTACTATGAGGCGAAAGACGTTCCTCATGGCGATGTCCGCGTCCGGTGGTATCACTCCAAGAGGACGGGACAGTGGCGACGCGCCTACGTCTACACGCCAGCGGAGTACGATACGCGTACTCGAACGCGCTACCCAGTACTCTACCTACAACATGGTGCGGGGGAGGACGAGCGCGGATGGACGAATCAGGGGCGTATGAACTTCATTATGGACAACCTGATAGCGGCTGGAAAAGCCAAGCCGATGCTTGTGGTGATGGATTGCGGCTACGCGATGAAGGCAGGAGTATCCGTCGGCACGGGGCAACAGAACTTTATGGCGCAGATTGGCGGTTTTGAGGAGGTGGTTCTGAACGACCTAATACCTACCATAGATACCAACTACCGCACTCTCGCGAACCGCAAAACTCGCGCTATGGCGGGGCTTTCTATGGGGGGCTTCCAAGCACTTCAGATTGCGCTCGGTCATCTGGACACATTCGCTTATATTGGCGCGTTTAGCAGTCCGCCTCGCCCCGGTTTCGATGCGAAAACCGCGTATAACGGCGTATTCAGCGACGCGAAAAAGTTCAATAAGAGCGTGAAACTGCTCTGGCTAGGTGCAGGGACAGGAGAGAAAGGCTTCTACGCCTCCACCAAAGCCATGCACGAATCCCTCGACACAGCAGGCATCAAAAACATCTTCTACGAATCGAAAGGTACAGCACATGAGTGGCAGACATGGCGGAGAGACCTCTACGAGTTTGCCCCACTCCTCTTCCACGATTAGGTATTCATATAAGCCAGCAAGGGACTTAGGTAGGAATAAGTGTTCCATTTGAACACCAGAAGCCCTCACCCCCGTCCCCTCTCCCAATTCTGGGCGAGGGGTGACTAGGGCGGTAGGCGACTCCGTTGGGCGATAGTCTCACTTTCCCTAGAGGTTTTGGAAGATTTTAACTAGAGAGAGTCCCTAACTCTTCGTAAGAGTTCAGCACCTTTTCTATAGCCTGTTCAGGGTCGTAGTCGTTATCTGAAGCTGAGTCGTGATAGATTCGGTATATCGCGCAGGGCTGCGCCTCGCGGATATTGATAAAATAGGGGTCTCCACCGCCGAGCAGGTCTTCACCAATCGGAACATACCCATCGCTCTTAACGACAATTCCGGGATAGAAGCCCTCCGCCTCGGCGGTAGCACTCTCTTCATCATAGAGTCCGATAGATGCCCCTATTCCTGATAGGTCGCCCTCTTCAGGAATCTCAACTTCTATGCCCGCCAAGCCATTTTTCTCTACAACGTTGCGGTACTGCTTGTTCCATATGGCATTTTCCCTAACGCCCAGTCTTCAGAGATATCGCTTTTGGTTGTGCGAACAGCGTTTTTAGGAGCCGCCCTGACTGCGTATCCCAAAGGCAAATCTCTCCACTATACGACCCCGAAACAAGACGATGCGCGGAGGAGCTATAAGACAGGGAGTATACCCAGTCGGTATGTGCGGAAAAGGCGCGTACCTCCTTCCCGCTCTCTAAGTCGAACTGCTTAATCGCTCCATCGCCCGAACCAGCAAATATCTGCCCGTCCTGCACGATAAGTGCGAACACCTCATGCGCGAAGCCGTGTGGAATGTACCTCGCATGACCCTGCTTCGCAAAACGCTCCTCCATATCCCCTGCATCCCCCGACTCTGCCTGCGTCTTCACAGGGTTCCATATCTGAAGCCACCTCCCCCCGCCTCCGCTACAGGCATCTGGCGAAT
>JAPLCR010000404.1 GCA_026392135.1 Armatimonadota bacterium | reverse complement strand
GAAACGGTTGGGCTCGGAGCGACAATTCTTGTCTACGACATTAATAACGATGAAGAGTGGGAACTGATGATAGTAGACTTTGCCTCCGCAGACCCTTACAACGATAGAATCTCGGTCTCTTCGCCTATTGGACAAGCACTGATGGGGAAGGTGGTCGGGGAAGTAGCCTCTGCATACACGCCAAACGGTGTGGCGCAGTACAAAGTACTTGGCATTTCCTAGAACCAATCTCCTGTTTTGCTACTTGGCATCTACGTGGTCTTTGAGTTTGCGGCAAGAGGGCGTTAAGAGCGACAAAACCGGATTAACGGCTCGTAATCCCCGTTATCCGCGCTCTGTAGGGCGGCGATATAGGTCTTCCGTACGCCGCTACTCTCTACTAAAGAGCGAGACCCCCATGTAAAGCGCGACTGACCATGCCGTGTCAAGAGCAGGTCCGCCGCAAGTCTAGCGTGTCGCCCGTTCCCGTTAGGAAAAGGGTGAATGGAGACCATTTCATGGTGGAATCGCGCCGCGAGTTCGTCCCAACCAAAGACAGAGTTCTCAATCTGATAGCGCGTATTTCTGCAAAGTTGTTCCAATCGCATCGGAATCTGGTGTGGCGGAATGCCTATATTCGTCTCCACACGGCGAAACTCGCCCGCCCAACGCCAAGTCAGGTCAAACATTCTCGTATGCAACTTACGAAGAGTCGTCAACAGGAGAATACCTCGGTTCTCTCCACGCGCTCGTAACGCCCAACGTTCGCCAAGCAGGATATTTCGGGCTTCAAACTCGTTGAGTTCTCTCTGCGTGGTCAAGTGAGGTATCAGCCCCGCAATAGTATCGGGGTCAAGCGGGGTCGCTCCTTGGGGATACGTGAATCTCAACGTTTCGCCTCCTCTCGCCATATCTCTCGGCTCAGGGTGCGAACGAACTCCGCCGCTAACTCATCCACCTCCTCCGCAACAACCTCTCTGTCTCGTGATTGCTCTTCTAGAGCCATACTACGCTCCACGCGCCCTACCATCTGTTCCGCTCGCCGTAGTGCTTGTAGTTTCAGGGTGGCTTCTAACGACTCATTCGGCACGAAGGCATAGACTAACGTACAGTCAAGAGCCTCCGCCGCACGACGAAGGCTCTGTAACGATATTCCCTCTTCCTCTTCAGTTCGCTCCATTTTAGCGACGGTAGATTGGCGTGTTCCCATTCGCGCCGCCAACTGCGCCGCGCTCATCCCCAGAGCCATTCTTATCTCATGTATCCAGCCGCGAGCTGGACGTTGCAGAGAGCGTATCTCTACACTTCCAGTCAACGCTCTATCGAGTTGACGACGGCGCAAGGTTTGAGTTGGGACACGAGAAGACATAAAAATTACCTCTGAAAGTAAAATGGATAGTATAAAATACCCTTAAAGGAGTAAAATATACATATAAATATCCTCTACAAGCTATAAAATAAAATTTGTGGGATGGATTGTGCGGCAAGGTGGTCTTTGATATGGAGTAGTTACCACGCCTAAATAAAAAATACCCTCCCTATTGACATCCTCCCAACAAGTACAGTAAAATACATTACACCACTGTCAAAGCAAGCATACCATACAGTCAAAAAGGAGGCGGCTAAAATGTCTGAGGATACAACCACACCCCAAAAACCGGCTAAAACTGATACTTGGGGTATTAGGATTTGCCTTTTGTTCTTATCTCTGTTTGCGCTTGCGTATGGGGTTCCTTGGGCAGGAAAGCAACTCAATGCATCCGCTGATAACATTGGACGCGCTTGCCTGGTGAGCTGGCTTGTTAATATGCTTGTGTTCGCGGCTATCGCCGTTTTTCTTGGAAAAAAGATAAGCGGTCGGTATGCCGGTGTGTTTATTGATGAGAGAAAGCAGATGAGCCTCTCTCGTATGCAGATGGCACTCTGGACAGTTCTCCTGCTCTCTGCATGGCTTACAAGCGTCGTCTCCAACTATGCTACGGGCAAAAAACTCTCTGACTCCAAGCCTACTGCACAGCCCCTTCGCGTCACCACCACCCCATCCACACTAGCCCTCTCACCCAAAGCGGCAAACCCGGGCGATAGGGTGAGCCTCACCGGAACAGGCTTCGGAGCCGCCAAAGGTTCTCAGAACCTGAACATCGAAGGCATCGCCGTTGATGCCAGCAACATTAAGTCGTGGGCTGACACTCAGATTGATTTTATTCTGCCTACAAGAGAGTGGGCTGTCAATCAAGAGGTGAGGGTTGGAGTGACGGTAAACGATAACAGTACCGCTAACTCTGAGACGACTCTGGTAGTCCTTAGTTCTACCCCTAATGCCGTATCGAGTGCATTAGATGTAGCGATGCCTTCCGAATTGTGGGGCGCACTCGGCATCAGCCTAGTCTCGTTGGTTGGCTCTCCGCTGATACTGAGCAAAAAACGCGAACAGACTGCCTCTAAAGCCAAAGTAGACGACATGATACTTGGGTTGGCTGAAAACGATGGGCTAGATAAAGCGAGTCAGCCGACGACAGAGGGAGTACTTGTGGTCAAAGACCATTTGGACGATGCGCGTTTTGTGGATATGTTTCGGGGCGATGAGGTCAGTAATTCAACCTACTTTGACCTAAGTAAAGTTCAGATGTTCTTCTTTACTCTGGCACTGGTTTTCGCCTATGCCGTTGCTATTGGCGAGATGTTTCTTCGTGCAAAAGGAGGTATGATAACCTCGTTACCCGCTCTTTCTGCCGGCTTTGTCGCGCTACTTGGTTTGAGCCATGCGGGCTATCTCGCCAATAAAGCGGTTCCCCGTGGAAGCGGGAGCGAGACTCCTTCCGTAGAGACTCCTCCCGTAGAGACTCCTCCCGT
>JAPLCR010000509.1 GCA_026392135.1 Armatimonadota bacterium | reverse complement strand
CCCACTCCATATCATCACCATGAGAACAGGGAAATTTATCCAGTGGAACCACCTTATCGCGAGCGGATGCTTCTTCTCGATACGCTTCATTCCGGGTCTCCTTACCTATCAGTGTTAAACTACATTTGTATAAGGCAGTAAATGTACTTTTAGTTCCCGACGTTCTGAACAAACAAGAAATAAGGAGGGATTTTCGTCTTGACGGCGAAAATTAGTAACAACGTATTTCAGATAATTCCAAAAGGAGCTACTCCCTTGAGCCACGACTTTAATTTTGACCTACTCAAAACCCTCTGTGAAACTCCCGGCGTACCTGCACGCGAGGAGCAGATACGCACCGTGGTTGCGAAAGAGCTTCGCCCACTGGTAGATTAACTGTCCTCTGATACGATGGGGAACGTCATCGGCTTGAAAAAGGGGAAACCGGATGGACCCCGCGTGATGATAGCGGCGCATATCGATGAGATTGGATTTTATGTAAAGCATATTGACGACAAAGGGTTTCTTCGCCTGCTTCCGGTAGGAGGTTGGGATCCGCGCATGATGGTGGCTCAGAGGGTAAAGGTAACTACCCGCACGGGCGAATGGTTACGCGGAACGCTTATGTCTTCTACCAAACCCACACACCTTCTCACCGCAGATGAGGCAGGGAAGGGATTGAAGATAGAGGAGTGCTTTGTAGACCTCGGTATGTCCGGCGAGAGGGTTAAGGAGCTGGTTGAACTTGGCGACATGGTGACAATGGACAGGACTTCAGAGCGAGTGGGCGACATGGTGGTGAGCAAGACACTGGATGACCGCGTCTGCGTCTTTGTGATGATTGAAGCCCTACGCCGCCTACGAAATACGGCTGTCGACGCAAATATCTACGCTGTAGCAACAACACAGGAAGAGGTCGGTTTGCGCGGCGCGACCACCGCCGCTTACTCGCTCAAGCCCGACATCGGCATCGCTCTGGACATCACGCTTGCTCTGGATATTCCGGGTATGCCCGAAGCGGAGCAGGTGACACGACTTGGTGCAGGGACTGCTATCAAAATTCACGACTCCTCCCTGATTTGTCATCCTAAGCTAGTGCGCCATTTCCGCGATGTGGCGGAGGCGAAGGGGATTAAGTATCAGTTGGAGATGCTTCCACGCGGCGGTACCGATGCAGGTGGGATACAGCGCAGCCGGGGAGGTGTTCCGAGTTTCACGCTCTCTATTCCTACTCGCTACGTGCATACCGTCAATGAGATGGCTCACATTGAGGACATTCAGGCGACGATAGACTTACTGGTCGCCTATCTTGAAGTGGCGCATGAGCGCAAATATGACTATTCGGGAGACATTTAGGGCTTGATGGACTGTTAGGCAGTTCTATTGAGCGCAGGTGTTCCTGTAATCGGGCGCAAAAACTTCAACTTTCAAGGAGCATGGAATTATGGAACGCAAAACCGCAAACGAGTTTCCTCAAGAGCTTCTCAACCTGTTTGATACCTACGTTCATGGAAGGATAGATCGGCGTGAGTTTCTGGAAGGCGCACAGAAATTTGCCGTCGGCGGCACGACTGCCATGGCACTTTGGGAGAGTCTACGCCCTAACTACGCTTGGGCGCAACAGGTTCCTAAAGACGACAAGCGCATCAAGACGGAGGTTGTCACCGTAGAATCGCCTAAGGGTAACGCGAACATCAAGGGCTATCTTGTACAGCCTGCCCGAAAAAAGAGACGACAACTGCCCGGTGTCCTCGTTATTCATGAGAATCGTGGGCTTAACCCCTATATTGAAGACGTTGCGCGACGGCTCGGAACAGAGGGCTATCTGGCGTTCGCACCAGACGGACTCACCTCTGTTGGTGGTTATCCCGGCGACGATGAGAAGGGCGGTGCGCTCTTCCGAACCGTAGACAGGCAGAAAATGGGGGAGGACTTTATCGCGGCGGTGAAGTGGCTAAAAGCGCGTCCTGACTGCACAGGTAAAATTGGGGCAGTTGGGTTCTGCTTTGGCGGTGGAATAGTCAATATGCTAGCGGTAAAACTCGGCTCAGAGCTATCTGCAGGCGTTCCATTTTACGGATCACAGCCCCCTGCCGAGGATGCAGCGAAGATAAAAGCTCCTCTGTTGTTGCAGTACGCAGGTCTTGATACCCGTATTAATGCTGGCTTGCCCGCCTTTGAAGAGGCACTGAAAGCCAATCATGTTACGTATGAAGCCTTCCTCTACGAAGGAGCCAACCACGGTTTCCACAACGATACCACTCCCCGCTACGACGAAGCGAGTGCCAAACTCGCTTGGAAACGAACACTCGAATTTTTCGGCAAGTACCTGACAGGGACGAAAAAAGAGTCCTGAGCAGGTTGAAAGATACCGTTGCTTACACAGCACGCCATCAGTACCTACCTTACCTCTATTGAGGGGGCTACTTTCCCCCCTCTTTTCGGGTCGTGTCCTCTTTTTGCTTCCGCATGGGCTTGGGATGTGGAATACGAGGGACAAGGTTTGGATTGTACTTGGAGCCTGCGGAAACCTGAATCATCGTAATGCGAATCTTTGTCGGAAAAAACTTCTCAGGGTCAGTTCTCGTGTGGGCTTTGGTTCCGCTCTTATCCTTCATCACTAGATCCATCTGTTTAATGCCCTCATTCCAAAGAATACCGTTGTTCTCCCAAAATGAAGTCATCGAAACATCCTTCTCGTAAACGCCCTTCTCAGTATAGGTATCGGTTCCAGTGCATCCGTAGCCGTTGCCTTGACCGTGATTAGGAATATAGCAGAGGCTCCACTGAACACCCTCACCACTTACAGGTCTATCGAGAACCTCGGTTCGGATGTGTACGGTTCCATTTCGATAGTCCACTGGGCTTGTCCAGTCGAGCGGTCTCTTGCGATTGATCGCCTTACCCGTAACGTAGTAGTGCGACTTGCTAGGAGTAGAGTTGTCTGCGTTCTCTTTGGTGAATGTAAAGGTGACATCAAACAGAACAAACTGCTCTGCCCGAACCGCACTGGGCGCAAAAAGTAGAGCCGCAACGGTGACTGGCAGTGATAAAGTTACCATAGATGCGCGTAAAGAGCGAAATGCAGTCATAAATGCCTCCTGAAACTGTAGAATTTGAAGCGTCAACCTTCTTGCGTCGTAGCACGTCTCAAATATTCACGCGCCAAAGCGACGTTCTCCTCCACCATGTCGTCTTTGTCGCCTCGGTGCATACCTACATTCACCACGTCGCCGGGCTTGATACTCTCGTAGGCGTACTCGAACGCCATCCGCGGGTCTATCCGCCCCGCACCCATTATCTTGTACCCAATGCAGGGCTGCTGTATCTCTTTAATACAGGCGACCGCCCGAAACATATCCGTAAGGCTAAACTTCTCGCCCTCGCCGTTGTGGATGCTTCCACAGGTAAAGAAGGGAACCGCATGGAAATCAGTGATGTTCAGAGTATCCACCCATCTGTGCGCTTCTGGGGTGTGCCCCGCGCAACCAACCGGAACACCAAGACTACGTGCGTGATTGCACCAGCGGCGCAGTGTATCCTCGTCTTTACGGCAGAAGAGGTTGTCCACCTGACCGCCATGTATGTAGAGTGCCTTGCACCCTATGTCTACCGCCTCGTCCAGTGCCCTCTCCATGTCGGGCTGAAGGCGGCAGTTGACCTGTGCTATCCACTGGAGCGTACCGCCGCCGCCCAGATATTCACGCACTGCCTGAACCACATGGGGGCTTTCGTTATTGGTGATCATTGTGTTGATACCTGCCGCCTCGGCACGTTCCCATGTTTCGATAATTCTATCCACCGTGTAGTAGGCAACCATCTCCCTATCACGCGCAGAGTTCTGGTGGCTAAATCCGCCAAATGGATTCGCGCCTAGTATGAGTCGCGTCACCGTGAGTCCGCAAAAATTGACTGTCTGTAACACCGCAGTACTCCTCCCTTGAGCATCGCTCTATTAAAAACTTGTTGAGGTACAACCTCACTATCCTGTAGGGTAGATTTCATTTTGAGGAAGCAAACTCTTCCCGAATGACGCAGAACACTCCTTGTTACTCCTTACTCAACACCTCATCGAGATTTAGCAGTAGGCTCATTACGCCTGTGTAGGCGGCTATTTCGACAGGGCTTAGAGTACTGTCCGTCTTCCACTCTCCTACTTTGAGCAACTTCGCCGCAGATTCCTTGTCTATTTGATAGCGAGCCAGACTCTTTTTCAAGTTGCCCAGTAGAATCGTGAGTTCGTTAGGTTTCGGATTGCGTCCCGTTGCTGTCCGAAACGCGAACTTCAACCTCTCTTGAGGGGTTGTGCCTCCCTGCTTTATGACACGCTCTGCGAAGACCCGTGAGGCTTCCACGAACGTGGTGTCGTTCAAAAGCACGAGAGCTTGCAACGGGGTGTTTGTGCGTGAAACACGTACCGTACAGACACGCCGTGTTGCAATATCGAAGAAGGTTGTTGGAGCAACGGAGCGCCGCCAGAAAATGTAGAGGCTTCTGCGATACAGTGCCTCACCGTGGTCTTGTTCGTAGGTTATCTTGCCATAACTGAAATCCTCCCACACTCCTTCGGGCTGATAGGGCTTCACAGGAGTTCCCCCCACACTCTCTACGAGAAGCCCGCTTAACGCTAGGGCTTGGTCACGGAGAGTATGAGAGGGCAGACGATAGCGCGGAGCGTGAGCAAGTAGGCGGTCTTCCGGGTCTTTTTCTAGCAGGGCAGGGGTTGCATTGGAGGACTGCTGATAGGTTGCACTCATCACTATCAGTTTGAGGAGGCGTTTGACATCCCATTTGCCGCGTACAAACTCGGTGGCAAGCCAGTCCAGCAGTTCGGGGTGAGAGGGGCGTTCGCCCTGTATTCCGAAGTCCTCTGCCGTCTTTACAATGCCCGTTCCAAAGAGTGTTTGCCAGAGGCGGTTTACTGTCACACGTGCGGTGAGGGGGTTTTCTGGAGAGACAAGCCACTGCGCCAGCCCAAGCCTATCCGCTGATGCCTCTTTGGGGAAGGGGTGAAGCACAGCAGGGGTAGCACGTGTCACTTCGTCGCCGTAGTGATCGTACTCACCGCGTAGGAGAATAAAGGTTTTGCGCGGGTCTTTACGCTCCGCCATCACCATCGTTATCGGAACAGCGTTGTTCAAATCGTCTAGCGACTTCTGCTTTGCAGTGACTTGTGCTTGAAGCGCATCGCGCTCCTCTTTTGTCTTCGCCGCGCTTTGCTGTTTTTTAAGTTCGGTCAGTGAACTGATAAATTCAGTGCGCTGCCTCTCCTGCTCAGGAGTTGGCATCTCTATAACGGGATTTGCGCTCCCATTTCTATCCACTGCCCCCGACTCGTACACACTGTTGTAGAAGGCGTAAAAACTATAGAAATCCTTGCGTGTAAGTGGGTCATACTTATGATCATGACAGCGGGCACAGCCCATCGTCAAGCCTAACCACGTTGTGGAGGTCGTCTCTAGTCTGTCTACGACATACTCCACCCGCGACTCTTCGGGGATACGCCCGCCCTCTCCGTTCAGCATAGGGTTTCGGTTGAATCCTGTTGCAATTTTCTGGCTGCGGGTTGCGTTGGGAAGGAGGTCGCCTGCGATCTGCTCTATCGTAAACTGGTCAAAGGGCATATTGTAATTGAGGGCTTGAATAACCCAATCACGCCAATACCATAGAGGGCGGGCACGGTCTTCCTGAAAACCGTTGGTGTCGGAGTACCGCGCAAGGTCGAGCCAGTCCCACACCATGCGCTCCCCGAAACGGGGTGAAGCAAGTAGTCTGTCTACGAGCTTCTCATAGGCACTAGAGGACTTATCTTTTAAGAACCCCTCAATCTCATTTAATGTGGGAGGCAGACCATTGAGGTCAAGCGTCACGCGCCGAATTAGCGTTTCACGCGAGGCGGGAGGAGAGGGCTTCAGCCCCTCTTTATCGAGGCGTGCCAGTATAAAGGCATCAATGGGACTCTTTACCCAAAGAGGAGTGCTTACTTTGGGTAAATGAGGGCGCACAGGCGGAACGAATGCCCAGTGCTTCTCATACTTTGCGCCCTGCTCTACCCACCTTCGTACCAGTTCAATTTCGGCAGGAGTTAGCGTGAGGTGCGAGTCAGGAGGAGGCATTCGCAGTGCTGGGTTCTTCTCTATCATCCGCAGATAGGCGCGTGACTGGGCGGGTTTCCCCTGCACAAAAGCGCGTTTGCCTCCGTACAAGGCATACGCGCCCTCTGGGGTATCGAGGCGTAGGTTCGCCATACGCGCCTTGACATCTACCCCATGACAGCGAAAGCACTTATTAGAGAGAATAGGCTGTATCGTGACAGCGTAATGGATAGGAGGAGCAGGTTTGACTTGTGCTTGCGCCACGCCCCCTACTAAAAAGACAGCTAGCAGCAGAAAAAAAGACGGTTTCATTCGGTCATCCTATAGAGCAATACCTTCGCCAAAAAATCGGGGTTTCGTAACAAAAAGTAGGGCTTATGGAGTACCGTTAAAGTGACAAAACTACAACGGAGGAACTCCTCAGCCCATGCCCGATATTCTACCCCTTTTACTGAGTTTGCAAACGGT
>JAPLCR010000591.1 GCA_026392135.1 Armatimonadota bacterium | reverse complement strand
ATATGTTAGAGGGATATAAAATCGCTCGCAATATCTCAACTTAAGGGACAAGATTAGCACAAGGGGAAGGGCTAAATGCCTATGCTAAAAGGCTTCTACACTCCTCAAAAGTCGGCGGAGAATGGAAGCATTGCAAGTCTCCCCTTTGTGAAGGGGGAGGTTTAGAGGGGGTGGATGGGTCAGTGCGATAGGCTTACCGCGCTACTCAAAGCCACCCTCACTAAATCTCCCTACTGTGCAAACGCTTTCGCCGTGTTCTTTACCGTGACATCGTGGATCTGCGCTTCGGTGATTCCCTGCTTTCGCAGGAGGGGAAGAAGTCCCTCTGTCAAATAGTTGTAGTTGCGGATCTTTCCACCTTTAGGCTCACCCGCCCAGTACCAACCCGAATCCATAGAGAGCAGGAGGCGTTCCGCGTGTTTCTCCAGCATCGGTAGTACGATAGGCAGATGCTCTTCCGACGAACGCCAACCTACGCCGTCGCAGGAGACCCAAGCGCCCGCCTCCGCGACCTTGAAATTTACCTCGCGCCCATGCCCGTCGGAGTGGGCGACGATGAAGCGGGCGGGGTTCGCCTTTTGCGCGATGAAGAGACGAACCGCCGCATATCCTGCGGCTCCGCCTCCCGTATGACAGGTCACGGAGAGGTTTGTCTTACGACTGGCGATGGCGGCGGCGCGTACGAGTTTCGCGTCTATTTCGGAGAGGGCGGGGCTGTCTGCGGGTATCTCGTCCACCCCTATCTTTATGAAGCCCGGCTTGATGCCCGTGTCTTCAATACCGTGTTCCCACTCCTCAATCCAACGCTCTGCAAGGCGTTCAGCGGTCTCTTCGTAGGCGTGTTTCGGGACAAACTTATCGTTTGCGCCGCCATAGTAGCCCGTATTGGTAAGAATATGTAGCCCCGTCTCTTGCGCCAGTTTTTTGAGGAGACGAGGGTCGCGCCCTATGTAGGCTGGTGTGCAGTCTACAAACCCCTTGACTCCGCGCTCTTTGAGTTGAAGGAGGTTCGGCTTGATAGCGGCGACTACCTCTTCGGCATTCCAGCGTTCGCGACGCGTCTTATCCGCGCCAATAAAGTCGCAAAGAACGTGTTCGTGAGGTAGCGCAAAGCCGAACTCTTCCGCAGGTATGCGCCCTAGCACGGTCTGAATGGTCATCTTTTTTGCTTCTATCGCTTTTGTAGTCGCAGGTACGGCAAAACAGGCGATGCCCAGCACCTTGTGGATTAGTTCGCGCCGAGAGGGGGGATAGGGCATAAAAATCTCCTTTGACGAAGCGACTGCCTAGCCTATCGTCAACACGCCGTCGAGGTTCAAAAGCGTGTTTGCGACGACTGTCCACGCCGCCTGTTCGCAAGCGTCCATGCCGCTCGGAATCGCGCCTAGCGATTTCACCGCCATCAAGTTCGCCGCTTCCGGTTCGGCGCGATAGCGGGCGAGTTCTGCGTTGTAGAGCTGCATGAGGGCTTGAACCTGTGCCTCCTGCGGCGGTCTCGCCAAAGTCAGTTGGAGCGCGAAGCGGACTCTCGATTCCGTCGTAGTGCCCCCTTCCTGCACGATACGCCGCCCCATCGCCTGAGCGAGTTCGAGGTAGACTGGGTCGTTCAGCGTGACGAGGGCTTGCAGGGGCGTGTTCGTAGGTTGTCGGCGAATACAGCAGACCTCGCGGCTCGGCGCGTCGAAGGTCGCCATACTTGGATAGGGTGTGGTACGCCGCCAAAAGGTGTATAGCCCGCGCCGATATCTGTCCTCGCCTACGCTTGTCGGATAGCTCCTGTCGCCATTGAAGGCGGCTTGCCACATTCCATCCGGTTGCGGCGGGAAGACGGATGCGCCGCCGAGTTTCGCGCTTAGCAGACCGGATAGGGAGAGGGCTTGGTCGCGCACGCCGTCCGCGTCTAGTCGACGGCGGGGGTAACGCGCAAGCAGAAAGTTACGCGAATCTTTTTGCAGGTGGAGCGGTGTGACCTTGGAGGACTGGCGATAGGTTGCGGAGAGGACAACTGTTTTGAGAAGCCCCTTCATATTCCAGCCCTTCTCCATAAACTCTGTCGCTAGCCAATCGAGTAGCTCAGGGTGGGTAGGCGAGGAGCCTTGCGTCCCAAAGTCCTCCTCCGTCTCCACAATCCCGCGCCCAAAGAGCCGCGCCCACAACCGGTTGACTGCCACTCGCGCCGTCATCGGGTTCTCTTTGCTGAACAGCCACTGCGCCACCCCGAGTCGGTTACGGGGCGCACTTGCAGGAAGCGGGGGAAGGAAGGAGGGGGTTCCCGCCGTCACCTCATCGCCTTTTTGCAAGAAGTTTGAGAGGATGAGGAGGTGAGTTTTGCGCTGTTTGTCCGTAGGCAGCTCCTTCATAAAGGGAAGCGCGATAGAGTGTACCGCGTCAACCTCTTTCTGTTTTTCTGCCATCGCCTTCTTATCGTTTTGCACTTGAAGTTGTGTTAGTTCCGCCTTCAAAGTTTCCAGCTTCCGCTTCTGTTCGTCCGTGTAGAAGGGCATGGTGGGACTCTCGTCGGGTTGGTCGTTGTCTGCGGTCTGATTGAAGACGGCGAAGAGGCTATAGAACTCCTTTTGCGTGATGGGGTCGAACTTATGCGAGTGGCACTGAGCGCACCCCGCCGTAAGCCCCATCCATACCTGCATTGTAGTGATAGTTCGGTCTTTCACTGCCGCGGTTCGGAACTCTTCGCGGTCTGTGCCGCCCTCCGTGTTCGTCATGGTGTTGCGGTGGAAGGTCGTCGCAACGAGTTGCTCTTGCGTGGGGTTGGGAAGCAGGTCTCCTGCCAACTGCTCTACGCTGAACTGGTTGTAGGGCATATTTGCATTGAACGCACGAATCACCCAGTCGCGCCAGGGCCAGAGGTTGGGACGGAGGGGATCGGAGCCGTAGCCAGCGGAGTCGGCGTAACGCGCAAGGTCGAGCCACATTCGCGCCCACTTTTCGCCGTAGCGAGGCGAGGCGAGGAGTTTGTCTACTGCCTTCTCGTAGGCGTTCGGCGATTTGTCTGCGATAAAATCCGTTACCTCTTGCGGTGTTGGCGGTATCCCTATCAAATCCAGCGAGACACGCCGAATGAGCGTATATCTGTCTGCGGAAGGGTTCGGGGAGAGTTTTTCGCGCTCTAAACGGGCGAGAATGAAGGAGTCTATCGGGTTTCTTGCCCATGCGCTGTTCTGGACTTTGGGAAGTGCGGGGTGTTTGGGCTTCTGGAAAGCCCAGTGGTTTGCGAAGTTCGCCCCCTGCGCTACCCAACGTTGCACGAGGGTTATCTCCTCCGCCGAAAGTTTTTTGCCAGAGCCGACGGGAGGCATACGCAGGGACGCGGGTGCGACAAGACGCTGAAGGAGGGTGCTTTGCGCGGGTTTACCGGGCAGTATCGCGAAGTGCCCGTTAGGGAGTTTCGCCATAGCACCGTCTCGTAAGTCGAGGCGAAGCCCCGCCTGCCGCTTCTTATCGTCGGAGCCGTGACAGGGGATGCAACTGCGCGAAAAAATAGGGCGAATATCGCGTACAAAGTCCACAGGCGCAGGTTTTACCGCCGTTTTAGGCGGGGATGCAAGCCCCGCTATACCTGTAAATAAGAGAGTTCCTATCCCGATAAGTGTCAGTTGCCGTCGCATATCACCTCCCATGACTCGTATTCTGAATACCATAACTATACAGCAATACCTTCGCCAAAAAATCGGGGTTTCGTAACAAAAAGTAGGGCTTATGGAGTACCGTTAAAGTGACAAAACTACAACGGAGGAACTCCTCAGCCCATGCCCGATATTCTACCCCTTTTACTGAGTTTGCAAACGGT
>JAPLCR010000378.1 GCA_026392135.1 Armatimonadota bacterium | reverse complement strand
CCCTGTTGGGTTGTATATGAGATTGGGAGCCGCTAATAAGTAAACAAATGTATACTGTTTCGGTTACGAAAAGCGCTCACTTTCGTCAACACTAACGTTATTTGCCTTTGTTGATACTTCTCAACCCAATACTGGGGTTAACATACAATACTACAGCCGTTGAGATAACCCTTTCAACACTAAAACTACCTGCACATAAACTGTTTCAGCACCCTGGTCCCGGCGGAGATAACAGCGTTATTCGGTGGATATCTCCGCAAACGGGAATCTACAGCATCGATTCGTCTTTTACAGGTATAGATTTCGTCTACCCGACGACCACCGATGTAGCCGTACTGCGTAATAGTTCGGAGCAACTCTTTGCCGGAGATATCAGCAGTTATAACATTCCCTTGCCGTACTTCCAAATCATCTATGTTACGCAGGGGGATACGATTGACTTCTCGGTGGGTTTTGGCACAAACGCGAACTACTTCGGCGATGCTACGATGACAAATGCCGTTATCACCAAACGAAACAACTTTAAAGCCAAACTGGATGTCTCTAGTATAGCCCTCTACTACGGTCAAACAGGCAATCTGACCGCAAGGCTACGCAAAGCCACAAGCCTTGAGAGCGTGCAGAATGCGCCCATCACCTTCAAGGTGGACGGCGTTATCGTAGGAACCGGAACTACCGACAACACCGGGCTTGCTGCCTACCCCTACACAGCGGACGAGAGTCTTGCGGTGGGTGTGCATACGCTTACCGCTGAGTTCGCAGGAGCCGTACTGGTAACGAAATCGGCAAAACTAACCATACGTCAAACTGCCTCTAGTCTCTCGGTTTCCAGTGCCGCCGGCGCACCGGGAGCCTCGGTTAATTTTAAGGCGAAGCTGAAGCGGAAAACAGACAGCCAGCCTTTGGCGGGCAGGGATGTCTCCTTCTCGGTGGATGGCGTTGCAGTAGGAACCGCCGTTACGGATGGGACAGGAGTAGCCACGCTCCCGTATGCTATCGGGGAGTCCGCTATTGGAACGTACACTCTCGTTGCTAGCTATGCGGGTACAATCCAGTACAGTGCCTCCAGTAGTACGGGCAAACTCACGGTAAAGCAGGCGAACACCAGCCTGAAGCAGTCCTCCGTGAAGGGCAAGGCGGGGAGCATTGTTACTCTGACCGCGACTTTGAAGCGGAATACCGACAACAAACTCTTAGCGAATGAGACGGTGGATTTCTTTGTAGACGGCGTATCCGTGGGAACGGGGACTACCGATGTCAACGGAGTCGCGACCCTCTCCTACACCGTTACGCAGGCAGTCGGAATCTACGCTCTGAAAGTAGCTTTTGGCGGTGATGTGAACTATCTCGCCTCGTCTTACGCGAAAGCATCGTTGACAGTGAAATAGGTTATAGAGGGGGTAGCCATAGCGGCGTAAATTGGCTACCCCGCCTGCTTGCTTGGAGCGATAGGCGCGACTAGGAAGAGGGTTCTATGCTATCCGGCGAGGCGGCGGCGAAGCGCGTTCAGGAGTTAGGCACGCAGTATCAGCGGATAGTGGAACTGGAAAACAGGTTTAACACTCTGAACAGGGCGTTGCTAACCGCTAACGATTTAACCGAAAATGTCCACATCTTGATAACGCTCGAAAGTCAGCGCGATACAGTAGAGCGTGAACTTCTCTCGCTACAAAAAGAGAGGCATGAGAAGTTAGGCAGTATTTTGAGAACGCCTTTTCCCGTGCAGATAGGCTGGAGCTCCTCTATCACGGAGCCTAATGACCTCGCTAACATTGAACAGGGAGTAGCGTTGTTCGCGAGTTTAACGAACCATCCCGCAATAGAGGGTAAGAGCGTACAGTTTGAGAAAGCGTATAGAGATGCAGACGGAGATATGCGCTCAAGTTATCACGGACGCTCTTTGATTCGTATTGAGGCAGACGTGGAAGTTTCCTCAGTAGTTCACGAATTAGGTCACTGGCTAGAAGATATGGATAGTCGGCTACTTGAAATGGCACTCGCCTTTCTAAAACAGCGCAGAGAAGGCGATTCACTTGCGCCATTAAGGGTTATCACTGGGAATCCTAACTATAAGACGAACGAAATGGCGTGGAAGGACAGGTTCCTAGACCCCT
The DNA here is from genome assembly GCA_026392135.1 of Armatimonadota bacterium. Taxonomy (GTDB): domain Bacteria; phylum Armatimonadota; class Chthonomonadetes; order Chthonomonadales; family Chthonomonadaceae; genus CAIJLM01. The sequence goes on along the minus strand of JAPLCR010000378.1, from coordinate 210 downwards.
ACATGGGAAAGTATTATCAGGGACGACACACCGAAATACTCTCAATGGGTGTAGAATACCTATGTAAATACCAATACCTTCGCCAAAAAATCGGGGTTTCGTAACAAAAAGTAGGGCTTATGGAGTACCGTTAAAGTGACAAAACTACAACGGAGGAACTCCTCAGCCCATGCCCGATATTCTACCCCTTTTACTGAGTTTGCAAACGGT
>JAPLCR010000384.1 GCA_026392135.1 Armatimonadota bacterium | reverse complement strand
ACTAGAGCGATGGATGCCCTCTCTATTGCACGCGTGCTTTCTTTTACAATGTTATCGCCTGGAAGTAGACGCTGGCTTGACCAAATTTCTACGGAACTGTTTTTGGGAAGGGCTTTCCTAAGTGCCTGTTCAATAAAGACAAGCCAACGAATATCCTCATACACAGAACTAATAAATATCGTTTGGGTAGGTTTTGCTTGCGGTGTCATGCGGTTTCAGCCTTTAGGTTGTTACGCCTATTATACCTTGTCTATTCCGTCGGTGGCGGAATAGCCATAGGCAAGCTCGTCGAGAGCAGGGCGCGATTTCCCGACCAGTAGGTCTCCATGCTGATAGGGAGGCTTCCGTAGTTCAGATACCAGAGGACGCTCGTATCGAAGTCCGCCTCTATCTGCACCTCCACCGCTTGAACCAACTCCTCGCCGGGAGCCAGCTCCCACTGAAAGACCTTCTTCTGATTTGTGCGCGGACTGCTGACGCGAACGCCGGGGGGCAGTATCATCTCGAAGATACCTGACTCTGCTCTCTTGCCATGATTTCGCGCCCGAATCGTCAGTTCGACATAGTGTTCCGGCTCAATGTCGTGTAGGGGTTCCGAGTCGAAAGTCACCTCCAAGCCCCGCTCCTCCTCCGCAGAGCGCCAATCAAAGGCGCGAAGTGCGGGAGCCACGCCGTCGCTCTCCGACTTTGTAGCACCGCCCGCCAGTTCAAGGCGCAGGTAACTCTCCTTCACATAAGCCGACCACTCCATCTGACAGCGATTGGATGCGTCTGGAAGGGGCGTACACCGATACTGATTGAGCGGGTATCTATGGCGAAATGAGGCAAGTAGAGGATAGTCCAAAAAACGCACCATGCGAAGCATTTTGCCCTGCGTGGCGGGGAAGAAGTCCATGCCGCGATAGAGGTGATGCGCGGCACTATTGTCTAACTCTGTTTGGAGAAAGACTGCCACAAAGTTACGCTTTGCCGCTTCGACGAGGCACTTCTGCGTAAGGGTTCGTCCTAACCCGCCACGTCTAAACTCAGGGCGCACGGAGAGGTCGCTAATCTCGGCGAAGGGCGGGCAGAACGCCTCTAGCCCGACTCGCGCCGCAATCATACCGTCTACCTCCGTCACGAACTCGCGAAAAAAGTGACGCGAAGCCCACTCCTCCGCAGAGAATCCCGCCCATAATCGGTGTTGCGCGGGCGGCTCCGTCCAGCCCACCGACCAGCGCACTAGCCGCGTTCGCGGACGGTCTTCCTCTTCGCTATCGCGCACTACAAAATCAGAGTCTGCCATCTAATTGCCTCCCAGAGCGTATACGTACCCATCTCCCGCGCCCACTATCAGGGTTCTATCGGCAATAATGGGCGAACCGATTATTGGAGAGCCTACCACATAGGAGTAGACCTCTTTACCCGAAGTCAAATCTATCAAGTAGAGCCTACCATCTTCTGAGCCAATAATCGCCTTACCCCCGCAAATTACGGGCGAGCTGTCCACCTTACCACGTGTCCGATACTTCCACAAGCCGCGTCCACCCGTCCGCGAAATGCAGTGTATCTGCTTATCACGCCCCCCTATCACAATGCGGTCTGGGGCGACGGCGGGGGTGGAGAAGTAGGGGAACTGCCTGTCGCGGTAGTGCCAGACAATCTCTGCCGTATCTGTGTTGACGCACAAAACCTCGTTGCCGTAGTAGCCAAGGTAGGCGAAAGCACCGTCTAGCGTTACGGAACCGGGCACATAACTCTCCAGTTTGACGATATTTACCCTCTTACCATCCGTTAGGCGTACAATATGCAGTGCTCCGTCGCACCCGCCGAGTATCACCTTACCGTTTCCCACTGCCGGAGTCCCATTGATATAGTTATCGGTGGTGTAGTTCCAGATTTTCTTGCCTGTCGCGGCGTTTAGGCAGTAGACGTTGCTATCGTAACTCCCAAACACCACACGGAAGCCTTTACCGCTAGGGTCTGGAATGACGTTCGCGCCGCCCATAACCTTATCGTCGGTCTGAAATTTCCAGCGTAGTTTGCCCGTGTTCGCGTCTAGGGCGTAGAGGTTTCCGTCCTCTGAACCAAAGTAGAGTAGCCCTTGGTGTAGCGTAGGACGCGCCTCTACGATTCCTTTTGTCTTGTACTCCCACAGCTTTTTTCCTGTCTTGAAGTTCAGCGCGTAGAGGCGATAGTCGTTGGAGCCGATGTAAACTCGGTTATTCGCGATGAGCGCGGAGGAGTTGACCGCGCCCTTCGTCTTGAACTTCCACAGAAGTTTTGGGCGGTTTGAGAACGTACCGGGCGCGACACGCTGTGCTGTCTGCGGAGTCTGAGCGGGCAGGCGAGGTGCGCCTAGTAGTGAAAGAGCCGCTAGCAGGCAGGGAAGAGAGCGTAAATTCATGGGGTGAAGCACCTTATGTTAAGTGATTTTTGGATGCAGACCTAACCCTCTGTGTGTCTTTTCGATACGCACTGCGGAGGCTTTGAACTCCGCCGTCCCCGATTTCGGGTCGTTCGCTTCGATGGTGAGGAGGTTCACGTCTATCTCGTCTGGGAAGTGGAAGGTCATAAAGACCAGTCCCGGCTTCAAGCCCCTATCGAAGCGTGCCGGAGCCTCTATCGCGCCGCGTCGCGACACGACGCGAACCACCTCTCCCTCCTCTACCTTGTAGAACGCCGCGTCTTCCGGCGATATGTCGAGGGTTTCGCCGTTACGCAGAGGCGAGGCGAACCCGCCCGTCTGCACGCCCGTATTGTACGAGTCGAGCCGCCGCCCTGTGGTAAGGCGAAGCGGGAACTCCTCTGAGAGAGTATCCTTTGGCGGCGAGTTTAGTACAATGGCGAAGGGGGCGCGTCGCCCTTTCAGCGCCTCGTCGGTTTCCCACAGGCGACTATGCAGGAAGGGGATTCCCGCGTCCTCTTCGTCGTAGCAGGGCCACTGTATGCCGCCCAGCGCCTCTAGTCGGGCGTAACTCATGCCCGCGTGCATAGGCGAGAGGCTACGCAGTTCGTTCCAAATCTCCTCCCCGCTCGGATAGCCCCAGTCGAAGCCCATTCGGTTCGCGAGGGCGCAGATTATCCAGAGGTCGTCCTTCGCGTTACCGGGCGCGTCGAGGGCTTTGCGAACCCTTTGCACGCGCCGCTCGGAGTTCGTGACGGTTCCCTCCGACTCGCACCACGAGGCGCTAGAAGGAAAGATGACATCCGCCATTTGCGCCGTTTTGGTGAGGAAAATATCCTGCACGACCATGAAATCGAGGCTTTCCAGAATATGGTGCGCGTGATGGCTGTCTGCCTCCGACTGCGCTGGGTTCTCGCCAATCACCCAGAGCGTTTTGAGTTCGCCCCGCTCCATCGCCTCGAACATCTGCGTCAAGTGCCAGCCTTTTTTTGGTAGGATATGCGTATTCCAACGCGCCTCGAACTTGGCGCGGGCTTCCGCGTCCTCCTCAATGTCTTGAAAGCCGGGAAGTTTGTTGGGAATGGCTCCCATGTCGCCGCCGCCCTGCACGTTGTTCTGCCCGCGCAGAGGCGTGAGACCGGAACCCCACCGCCCGACGTGTCCCGTCAGCAGAGCGAGGTTGATGAGCGATAGCACGTTGTCCACGCCGTTGTGGTGTTCTGTAATGCCGAGCGTCCAGCAGAGTTGCGCGGTTTTGGCGCGGGCGTAGTCGTGCGCGAGCGCCTGAATCTGCTCCGCAGGAACTCCCGTCACCTCTGCTCCGCGCTCTAGCGTCCACTCCTCCACGCTTGCGGCATAAGCCTCGAAATTCGAGGTTGCGTTCTCTATGAAGGCGTGATGAACCAGTCCCGCATGAATGATCTCTCGCGCTATGGTATTGGAGAGGGCGACATCCGTCCCCACCTCCAACCCAAGCCAGCTATCCGCCCAACGTGCGGAAGAGGTCTCTCGCGGGTCTACCACATAGAGTTTTGCGCCGTTATGTATCCCTTTCAAGACGTGGTGGAAGTAGATAGGGTGCGCCTCACGGGCGTTTGAACCCCACAGAATGGTTAGTTCCGCCTCCTCCACCTCTTTATAGGAGCTTGTACCGCCCCCCGCTCCAAACGCGGTCGCCAGACCGACGACGCTGGGGGCGTGTCAAGTACGGTTGCAACTGTCTATGTTATTGGTTCCCATGATTTGCCGCGTAAACTTCTGCGCGGCGAAGTTCATCTCGTTCGAGGCTTTCGAGCAACTGAACACGCCGAACGATTGGGGACCTTGCTTCTGCGCTTTGGCGAACCCTTCAGCGGCTTTTTGCAGAGCCTCCTCCCATGTCGCCACACGCAGAGCACCGTTTTCCCGAATCATCGGTTCGGTCAGCCGCTTGTAACCTTGTTGTTTTCTCATTTTTGTCACCTCCTTTCAGGAGAGATTAACCGCGAAACAATCCAGTAGAAACCTCAGAGTTAAGGGCACTGACTCTCCAGCCCCGCCACTTCCCAAGTTGAAAGGTGAATGCCGACATCGGAAGGCTTTCCGCGCTGACCCATCCACCCCATCCCAACCCTTACCCCTCCACGAGGGGAAGGGCTAAATGCCGATACTGAAAAAGGCTATTGCGCTCATTAAACCTGCCAGCGAACCGAGTCAGTAGGCGGAATGCACCGAAGTCTCCCTTTTGTGAAGGGGGAGATTTAGAGGGAGTGGTTGGGTCAGTGCGATAAGGCTTCCGCACTCCTCAAAGCCAACCCATCCCAACCCTTGCCCCTTCACAAAGGGGAAGGGTTAAATGCCGATGGCGGGAGGCTTACTGTCTCATAACAATCATCAGCGAACGGGAAGGCGACTACTTCTTGCCCAGATACGTGTCAAACCATTCGGCAAGTTTGTCGCCATCTTTTTCGATGCCAGCCCAACCATGCGCCTTACCCGGCTTCACGATAAGGTCGCACGGAACGTTCAGACTCTTCAGTTTGGCGATAACGATTTGCGACTGTTGGATAGGTACGAGCGGGTCTGCATCGCCATGAATGATGCGGGTGGGCGGCGACTTTTCGTTCAGCCCGTAGATAGGCGAAAAGGTCTTCGCAATACGGACTTTCTCCTCATCGGAGGTCTTCTCTGTAACCTCGAAGACATTCCAGTAGCCTCTAAGGGTAGGAATCACCATCGCGTTCTGCCCCTCTTTGGCGTAGTTCAGGAAGTCGGTGGGCGGGAAGAAACAGGCTACCGCTTGCACCTTGCTAGAGGCTCTCTCTACCGGGTCTTTCGCGCTGGGGTCGCCATCATTACCATACGCCGCCATCATCAAAGAGAGGTGACCGCCTGCGCTTCCGCCGGAGATTCCCAGCCTATTAGGGTCTACGCCGTACTCCGCCGCATGAGTGCGAATAAAGCGCACGGCGCGGTGGATGTCTTCCACTATCTCGCGCAGGAAAAACTTGGGATTGCTACCATGCACTACGCAGAAGACAGTCTGCCCGTGCGAGGTGAATATCTTCGCTTGGCGCGGGTCTATGTTGTTGTGATTGGAGACCCAACCGCCGCTCACCATCCATATCACGCCAATACCACTCGGCTTCGCGGGTTTGAAGACATCCATCGAGAGCGCAACTCCCAACTTATGCCCGTATACCACATCTCGTACGCGGGTAGGCTCCTCGTTTTGCGCCTGCACACTGGCTCCCGCCAACGTGAATAACAGCGCGGCGAATACGCCCCAACTACGACGTAGGTTCATTTAATTAGTTCCTTTAGGTCAATACCTTCGCCAACGGATGGCTTGAAATCTCATCTGGCGGGGTAGTTTTTGGTGTTGTTCCTCTTGTTTTCGGCTCTTGTCGTAGCCTCATTCTGAGGTCATAGCGGCGTGTTTTT
>JAPLCR010000151.1 GCA_026392135.1 Armatimonadota bacterium | reverse complement strand
GTTACCGCGATTGACGCTTCCGTCGACCACCACCGACGAAGTCAGGGTAGCCCTGTGGCTCAATGCCTTGCAAAAGATGTTCATCATCTACAAGGTAGGAGACAAACGCGATACACATTTCATCGGTAGTCTGCTCGCCCCAACGCACGTCGCGAGGAGGGCTGCTCGGATTGTTCGGATTACTCGATGAGTTGTCGTATTTTGCCAACAGATGTAGCCGCGTTCCTTTGGGGACGGCAAGAGCCTCTTTGAAGTTATAACTTATCTGCCAGTTAAAGTCCCATTTTGGAATACGCACAAGAGGAAGCGTCGTACCGTTAGGCGTAATTGCAGTCACGGTCATCTCTGTACCAAGCAGGTGCATATGTGGTGTAGCCCCCAAAATGTGTACATTACCGGGCAAGGTGACATTGGCTTCAACGGGATGCCCGCTTTTTCCTGCGGGGATATTGAGAAATGGGTTTATGACTACGGCACTACGCACACGTTTATCTACAGGGGCTTTCTGAAATACGAGTCCGATTTTGGTCTGGTCTCTCTCCGCCTTACCGCTCTTATGGTAGTGAACCTCCATAATGATGTCTGCGTGTTTTGGTAGTAGCACTCCTATTCCGTCTGGTAAAGAGTAGGGCTGGTTTCCGGGAGCCCATCCTGCCATCACGCCAGAAGGCACGATACCAGGTCCACCAAACGTAATATAGCCGAGCGCGGGGTCAGCAGCATCCTTTTTGCGGCCTTCGCCTGTTGTGTCCAGATAGGCGATGACGTGATGGACTATGTTTCGATTGCCGGGCTTTACCTCAACGCTTCGGATATAGCGGTCTTCGCTGTAGTTCGTAGGAATAACAAAACAGCGGTACTCGTCGTTACCAGAGGCACCGAGTTGATAGGCTTCCGGCATCTCAGTAATGAGGTCGGGAGTTCCAACAGTCCAGTCTTTGGGAAAGACAGGTGCGGCGGGCTTATCCACTGCACTACCTTCAGGCATACCGTCCTCTGCCCACTGCTTGAGTAGCCCCTTTTCGTCTTCGGTGAGACGCATCTCTCCAGCAAACTCTCCAAAGCCGTGTTCGGCTTTCCATGGGGGCATCAATCCACTTTGGGTAACAAGAGTAAGCTGTTTCGCGCGTTTTTTCGCGTCCTTATAGTCCATGAGGGCAAAGGGCGCAACCTCTCCGGCGTGGTGGCAAGTCGCGCAGTTTTTATGGAGGATAGGTGCGATGTGCTTGTTGTAGTTGACAGAGCCTTTGGCGAGTGACTTATAGCGAGCTTCCTTGCTCGTTCGCGCCTCCGCAGTCGCCTTGCTAGAAAGGCTACTCCAACTCAAAAATCCCGTTATGCTGACTAGGGCTAAAGTGGCAATGAGCCGAATAGGTATCTTCATAGGGTTACTCCTGACTAAAAATTTCTCTAATGCTTTATACTACATATTTTACCCGTAAATCGCTTCACTATTTTCCAGATTTTGGAGTCTATGGGCTGTAGTGTGGGTATTGTTCGAAATTACCGAAACAGTAACTACTTCGACAATGTCACATTAGGTCTCTCGTTCGGTATCACGTGTTTTTAGGGCGGAAGCGCTCCTAAAGGCTATTGCGGAACTCGCCTATATTCTGTGTTTTCGCTAAATTCATGACTCAGAAGGTGGATGAATTGCGAAAGAGGAGAGTTTGCGTCCTTCTGAAAAGTCTATTCTATAGGGGCGAACAGAGTGTTCGCCTAATGTGACATTG
>JAPLCR010000543.1 GCA_026392135.1 Armatimonadota bacterium | reverse complement strand
GAAGCTGCACTCTGTTGTGAGAGGGAGGAGCGAAGGCGTTGATCAAGAAACTGGTCACGAATACGGGTGATACTGGAGACCGTGACACCCGTTCCTATCTGCCCATTCATCCCATTAGAGAGGGTGATGTCACTTGAATCGGTGGTCTCAAGGTTGGCGACCTGACGTGAGTAGCCGACAGTGTTTACGTTGGAGGTGTTTTGACCTGTAGTATCCAACGCAATCTGATTTGCGGCTAAGGCGCGACGACCTATCTCGATTCCCATAAAACTAGAGGACATTCACAACCCCCTGATGAACCAGAGATTAGAAAAAACTACGGACGATACGGAATAAGTTGGAAAACAGAAGGAACACTTTCTCAGGCGCGGCTGTCTAAAAGAAAAGCGGGTGCGGAGAGTGCCATAAGATTGGTTCCATAACGGCTAGTCTTAAATACGGTCTGAGTAAGGCTTTCGAGGCTCACCTGAGCAAATTCGAGGGCGTTCTCCAGTAGCCGTATGTTTCGCTGTTTCACCTCGCTTAGCTCCTCCTGCACTTTGAGCAACTCTTTACGAATCTGCGTAAAGGCTTTCTGCTCTTCTAAAGGCAGGTTGGGAAGAAACTCGGTGAGACGGGACTCTTTGCTAAGACCTAACACCGCAATAAGGGCACGAGTAGCCTCTTCTCGCTGAGGTTCGAGTGCCTGTTGTTGTGCAATGGTGTCGCGTTGCTGCTCTTCTATCTCGGATAGCCGTCGAATATCGCCAGACACCAGCACCTCACTCTGCTCTTTGGTGAAGCGTAACAGGCGACGCGCTAAAAGCAGGTGCTGTTGAAGATTGCGGCGCAGGTTTGCACAAGGCTGTTGCAGGTTGGTCATAGCACAGTTCTCTCGTTCAAGAATAGTTCGGGTACTATTTGTATCGGTATGTTTATCCTGTTTACTCGCGTTTTTTTGCTCTAAAATGCTCTTCGCTGATATCGAAGGAGGTTCGTATCTCTATGAAAGACTCTCTTGTTCACACCTACCCGGTTCGCCTTCTAAAAACCTGCCTCCCCTTCTTCTGTACCGTTGTGTGCCTCTTTGCGCTCGGCTCTCTCGCCAATGCTCAGATAGGCAAGCCCTGGGTTTGGGGCGACAACGTTCAAGGGCAGATTGGGTTGGGGCACTTCGGCAACTCAAACACCCCCGTACCGCCGCTCGGTCTCTCCGGCGTGGTTCAGATAACAGGCGGGAATGGTAACTCCTTCGCGCTCAAATCCAATGGAACGGTATGGGCATGGGGAATCAATAGCTTCGGGCAGTTAGGTAATGGAGCCTATACCGACAAATTCGCTCCGGTTCAGGTATCTACTCTGGTGGGCGTGGCACAAATCGCGAGCGGCTATACCCACACTCTTGCACTCAAATCGGATGGAACGGTATGGGCGTGGGGACGTAACAACTCCGGTCAACTTGGAGATGGAACCTATACAAACCGAAATACCCCCATTCAGGTATCTGGGCTTACAGGGATTATACAGATAGCCGGAGGAGGCTCCCACTCTCTTGCGCTGAAATCGGATGGAACGGTATGGACATGGGGGGCGAACGCTTCCGGTCAAATCGGTAATGGAACCACCAGTAACCGCAAAACTCCAGTAAAGTTGTCTGGGCTTACGGGCGTGGTGCAGGTCGCGGGGGGTGGCTCTCACTCCCTTGTTGTTAAATCGGACGGAACCGTATGGGCTTGGGGCGATAATACCAACGGGCAGCTAGGAGATGGATCCGGTATCAACCGAACCGCTCCGATACAGGTTTCAGGTATTGCCAACGCCGCGCAGGTAGCAGGCGGCACTTCCCACTCCCTTGTTGTTAAGTCGGATGGAACGGTGTGGGTATGGGGAGAGAACTCCGCTGGTCAACTCGGCGATGGAACCAACACCAACCGAAATATCCCCGTTCTGGCTCCTAGTCTGGCGGGTGTTGTGCAGGTTGGAGGCGGCTATCGCCACTCTATTGCGTTGAAGTCGGATGGAACGGTGTGGGCTTGGGGAGAGAACTCCAATGGGCAAGTAGGTGACGGAACCAACGTTGCCCGCAAAACCCCCGTGAAGGTAGTAGGGCTGACGGGTATGGCGCGTGTCTCAGCAGGCTATTACGACTCCTATGCCTTAAAGTCGGATGGAAGCCCTTTTGCGTGGGGCGATAACTATCACGGCTCCCTAGGAAATGGCTCCACCAACTTTGAACCGTTTCCTGCACAACCGATACTTCTCGATAGTGTCGTGCAGTTAGCGGGAGGCGATAAGCAGTCACTCGCGCTTAAATCCGATGGAACGGTATGGACATGGGGAGACAATCACTTTGGCGAACTGGGCGATGGAACCCTTCTTGACAAATCAACTCCCGCGCAAATCGCCAGCCTTACGGGAATTGTGCAGGTTGCGGGAGGATGGATGCACTCCTTCGCTCTCAAGTCTGACGGCACACTATGGGCATGGGGGCGAAATAGCTCCGGTCAACTCGGCGATGGAACCAACAAGAATCGACTTTCACCTGTTAAGATATCTGGGCTTACGGGTGTGGTACAGGTTGCAGGCGGCGGTCAGCACACCCTTGCGTTGAAGTCAGATGGAACCGTGTGGGCATGGGGAGAGAACTCCTCTGGTCAACTCGGCGATGGAACCAACACCAACCGAAATGTTCCGGTAAAGGTCTCTGGGCTTACTGGCATGGTACAGATTGCAGGAGGCGGTTCCCACTCCATTGCGTTGAAATCGGATGGAACCGTGTGGGCATGGGGAAGTGACCTCATTAGCCAGTTGGGAGACGGAGCCTTCACCGACCAGAATACCCCTATTCAGGTCTCTGGACTTTCAGGCATGGTGCAGGTCAGCGCAGGCTTTCTACACTCCCTTGCGCTAAAATCGGATGGCACAGTGTGGGTATGGGGTGATAACTCCTATGGTGAATTGGGCGACGGAACGGGGGAGTTTCAGTTCTTTCCAGTACAGATTCCTGATCTAACCAGTGTCGTGCAGATTGCCGCACTTGAGGTTCACTGCCTCGCCCTAAGGTCGGATGGAGCAGTCTGGTCATGGGGATACGACTTTTACGGAGAGTTGGGCATAGGAGGCGAGGTGGAGATGGCACTCTCTCCCTCTGCTGTTCTCTACTCTAGCGCACCGAATCAGAACTATATCGCAGCAGGAGGGCATCACAGCCTTTCAGTTCAGGCGGTTCTGCTAAACACAAAACTCACCGCAAACAGTATCACACAACCGCTAGCCAAGCCTTTCAGCGTGACGGCACGGCTCAAAGACCAGCGTGGGCTTATGTTGGCTCTTAAAAAAGTCACCTTCTCCTTGGATGGGGTAGCCATCGGCACTGCAACTACAGACGCTTCTGGGCTGGCAACTCTCGCCGTCTCCAACCCCTCGCAGTACGGCGTTGGGGCGCATACCCTCACCGTAAAGTTTGGCGGCGACAGGCTCTTCAATGCCTCAACCATCTCTGCTACGCTTACCACGACGCAAGCCCCAACCAAAATAAGCCCCTCTTCGACTTCGGGTAGTGCGGGGAAAGTAGTGACGCTGAAAGCAAAACTGACGCGCACTACGGATAAGGCAGTTTTGGCGAACAAGCCTCTCCGCTTTCAGTTAGATGGAGTGGACATTGGAACCGCCACGACCAACGCGAGCGGCATTGCTAGCCTGAGCTACACTATACCTGTGGGGGCGGTACTGGGAGTGCATCCTATCAAAATAGTATTTGATGGAGATGCTTCGTATGTTGGCAGTAACGATGCTAGCGCAACCCTGACAGTAAAGTAGGCAGGGGGCTCTCTCTGTAGAGACGAAGGGTATGTAAGCACAACGAGTGGTAGAGGCGCATTTCGCGCCTCCCAACCTTGCTCTTCACCGTCGCAATTTAGAAGTGGAACTGCTCGATGTTGCCCTTATCGAAGACAAGCGGCGGTCCTGCGATAACTTTGTTCAGTTCGCCAAACTTGCGCTCTTTCAGCGTTCCCGCCTCGAAGGAGGCTCCATTAGCGGGTTTTATCTTGCCGTTTGTCAAGCCTACCAGCAGATAACTACCGATATAGCCCATGTCCGCTGGGTTCCAGAGCGCAAACTTCTTCATGCTACCCGTCTGCACGTACTTGCGGAGGTTATTCGGCATACCCAGCCCTGTGACCGCTATTGAGTTCGCTTTGCCAGCCGTCTCCACCACGCGAACCGCCGACACTATCCCCACCGAAGTCGGCGCGATAATCCCTTTCAGGTTCGGGTGCTTGAGCAGTAGGGCTTGCGCCTCCGTTGCGCTCTTCTGGTCTTGGTCGTTACCATAGACGGTATCTACCAGTTGAATGTCCTTGAATTTCGGGTCTTTCAGGGTCTCATTCATCACCTTTATCCAGATGTTCTGGTTCGGCGCGTCCGTCGTGGCACTCAGTATGGCGATTTCGCCCTTCCCGCCAATCAGTTCGCTAATAAGGTCTATCTGACTTTTTGCAATAAGGTCGGAGTCAGCGGGAATAACATAAGCTTCCCGCCCATCCTCATTGCCCGTGAGGTCTGCATCAATCGTGATGACGTGTATTCCCTTCGCAAGAGCCTCTTGAAGCGCGGGCTTTACCGCATCGGGGCTGTTTGGCGATATCGCGATAGCGTCCACCTTCAGTTGAATCTGTTGCTTGATGAAGGGGATTTGCGAGGCGGCATCGGCTGTCGCGGGTGCTACTATGTCGAAGTCGAAGCCCAACTCCGTCTGCGCCTTCTTGAAGCCTGAGGCGACTACATCGAAGTACACATTGCCGGTATTCTTGGGGATGTAGACGATTTTGATTCGCTTCGTTGGGTCACGGGCTATCTCCGCCGCCTTACCAGACTCTTTCGTTCCAGCGGCGACGGTCTCTTTATTGGGGGCGGTACCGCCCTCCTTGGTAGCCGTCTTTTCAGTGGATGCTTCGGGGGACTTTTTGTCGCACCCCGTCATAATTCCGCTCACAAGTAACGCGCCCATAAGCGCGAGGTAACATTTTCGGGTAAGCATACGCTCTCTCCTTTAAGAGTTAGTTTTTCTGTCGTCGAAGCAGGTTCGGCAGAATGATGGAAAACAGCAACAGTAGCCCCACAACGATAAGTTGCTTCTCTATTTTGATATTATGTAGCCCCATTCCTGTACGCACTATCACCATGAGGAAAAACGCGATAACCGTACCCAAAATGGTGCCTCTTCCCCCGAAGATATTCGTACCTCCAAGCACTACCGCCGTTATCGCGTCCAACTCCAAGCCCTGCCCTATATCAAAACGGGCGACCGAGTAGCGGGAGGTCATCATTAAACCGCATATCCCCGCCATCAATCCTGTCATCGAAAAGAGGGCTATCTGTGTTTTCGCGACGGGAACACCGGAGTCCTCCGCGGCGGGTTCGCTCGTTCCGATGGCGTAGACCCACCTGCCAAAGTAGGTTCTGTGCAGTATCAGCCCAAAGACTACCGCCAACGCGAGAAACACGACCAGAGGCATAGGAACTGCCCCCGCAAGAAATCGCGCATCCCAACTATTGAACTTATCGGGGAAGCCAGAGATGGACTTATCGCCGATAAACGCCTGAGCGATACCCCGATAGAGGGCGAAGGTTCCTAGCGTTACAGCGAGGGCGGGTAGCCGCGACTTCGCAACGAGTATTCCGTTAAACGCGCCCAGCAGGAGCGACGCGAGTAGGGCGACAACGATAGCACCTGCCAGTGGAAAGCCCGCTCTATCGTAGAGCAGACCGAAAATCGTGGCGGTCAACGCCATATTCGAGGCTACAGAGATGTCTATCTGCCCCGCTACGATGATAAAGGTCATAGGCAGGGCGATAATCCCCGCCTCGATATACTCGGAGGATACGCCTAACAGATAGTCGCGGTCTAGGAAGTGAGGCGAGAGGCGCGTTCCTGCAAAAAAAGCGATGATGAGAAGCAGAAACGCCACGATTTCGCTTCGCATTGGGTGTGTGATGAAGCGCTCTTGCAGTGTGCGTCTCCTAATTTCGGGAGGAGTGGTCATGCGCTCTCCTTCACGGGCTTGCCTAGCCGATTTCGTATTAGCGAATCGGTGTATACCGCTATCAGGATAATCGCTCCGTAGACGGCGAGTTGCCACATCTGATTCAAGTCGGTTATCGCCAACGCATTATTGATAACCCCAAGCAGAAGGCAACCGAGGAGCGTTCCAAGTGCCGACCCCGCTCCCCCGAATATCGCTGTTCCGCCAATAACGGTCGCCGCTATAACGCTCAGCTCGAAGCCCGTTCCCGCTTGCGCGGGGTCTACAAACGCGAACCGCGCCGTATACATAAACCCCGCAAGCCCCGACACCGCCCCCGTTATCAGAAAGACCAAAAAGAGCGTTTTCGTGACGGGGACTCCGCGCAGTCGGGCGGCGTTCGGGTTACTTCCTATCGCGAAAATATCGCGCCCGGTGCGTTGCGTGCGGAGGAAGAGGTGTGCGAGGAGAACCACCAGCAGAGCGATAACCACAATGATAGGTATTTTTGTGATGGCGGGCTTCGCAAGAAAGGTGAGCGCGTCGGGGAGGTCTTGACTGTTGATACTCTTGCCGTCGCTTAAAATAAAGATAATCCCCCGATAGATGCTTAGAGTTCCTAGCGTGGCGATAATAGCGGGTACGCGCAAAAACGCTATCAGCGTCCCGTTTACCGCGCCGAGAGCCGCGCCCGCGCCTATACCGATAAGCATAGCGACGAGGATTGGCAGGTTCGGGTTGGCGCGTAGGGTCATACCGACGACCATTGCGCTCAAGCCCATCATAGAGCCGACGGAGAGGTCTATGTTTCGGCTGATAATCACCATCGTCATCCCCATCGCTATCGTTATCAGCAAGGGAACGTCGAGGAGAATACTGCTGAGGTTGTCCCACTGTAGAAAGCGGGGGGCTTTCAGTGTGGTGAGAACGACCACTACGGCGAGGAAAAAGAGGATGCCTACCTCTCGAAACCGCGCCAAAAACGCCACAATGCCGCCTTTCGAGGTCATAGTGTCGCCTCCTCGAAAGATTGAGTCGCAGAGGTCATAATTTTTTCTTGAGTCGCCTCTTCATGGGAGTAGGTTCCGGTCAATCTGCCTTCGCGCAGTACCAGAACTCTATCGCTCATGGCGAGGACTTCCGGCAAGTCAGACGAAATCATCAGTATTGCCATACCCTGTTGCGCCAGTTCAGTCATTAGACGATGCACCTCCGCCTTCGCTCCTACGTCAATTCCCCGCGTAGGTTCATCCAAAATCAGTACCTTGGGTTGCGTGAGGAGCCACTTTGAGAGAGAGACTTTCTGCTGATTTCCGCCCGAAAGTTCGCCTACTGTCTGCTGCACTCCCCTCGAACCCCGCAGTTTTAGGCGCGTGGTTATCTCGGTAGCGGCGGCAGATTCGCGCTTACGGTCTACAAAGCCCATTTTGGAGAAGGCGCGGAGTTGTGGTAGCGTCACGTTGTGTGCGATAGGAGCGGGGAGCAGTAGCCCATGCTTCTGACGGTCTTCAGGAACGTAGGCGAGACCAAGTTTGAGCGCCTGTTGTGGGTTGCGAATCGTCGCAGGCTGTCCGTCTACCTTAATCGTCCCGGATTCGGCGGGAGCGACTCCGAATATCGCGGTGGCTACCTCTGTGCGCCCTGCGCCAACCAGCCCCGCCATGCCGACAATCTCTCCCGCCCGCACCTCAAACGAGATATTGCGAAACTTGCCCGCCAACGTCAGGCTCTGGACGCG
>JAPLCR010000317.1 GCA_026392135.1 Armatimonadota bacterium | reverse complement strand
CCGTTTGCAAACTCAGTAAAAGGGGTAGAATATCGGGCATGGGCTGAGGAGTTCCTCCGTTGTAGTTTTGTCACTTTAACGGTACTCCATAAGCCCTACTTTTTGTTACGAAACCCCGATTTTTTGGCGAAGGTATTGTTTAGTAAATGATGTTTACTACCTCTCTTGCGAATGCCACTACTTGATGGGTGTTTCATAGAGTGGTGTGGGCAACCTCTCACTTGTCGCGAAAAGCGATTTTCCGTCGGGAGAGTAGCAGATAGATTCGCCTTGAATGGTGAGAGGGATACGCTGAACACGCGACTCCCCTTTCAGTGCCTCTGCTAACGTCTGCCCTGGCTTCACCGTCCACTCAAAGGCGCGGGTATAGGTACGTATAATCACACGGGTTCCATCGAAACTGACACTTCCCCCTGTCGCCATGCGCTCCCCCTTCGCGAAAACGGTATCCCCTCGCAGATAGACATTACTAAAGACGATTTCACCTACCTTCTTTAGGGTCACCTTCTCGTTAGGGTGTAGGGGATTGGGGAAGGCGTAGACTCCGCTTCTGCCATCGTCCTCTTTTGTGACGATAAGTGTCTCCCCTGTTTTGGAATGTATGAGAAGGGTTTCACAGTCGTGATGGCGGTCTGGGTAGCGGAAAGGGAACGCCTCAGAGGCGGGGACTGTCCTCTCCTGCATCGTTTTGCTTGTGTCTACCAGAGGCTCGTCCACGCGGTAGAGCGTGGTATCCTCGCGTCTCTTGTTGTTGTCTCCGCCGTCCAGAATATAGAGTGCAGATTTGCCATTCGCCCCCCGCCCTGTAGCAATGTCCTCCCAGTCTATATTTTTTGCGCCCAAGACCTTGTACCGCGCCAACGTGCGCCCATTACGGTCTACTGCGAAGAGGAAAGCATCATCGCCAGAGTCGTTGTGCGTCCAGAGGACATCTCTATTATAGGTACTATAGGCTAGCCCTGAACTCTCGTTAATACGTCTGTCTTGGAGATTTGTGAGGAGGCGTGGTTGTGCGGTGAGTTGCTGGTTATAGGCGTTCGCGAAGGCGCGGAAAGAGGCTTTCAGTACACCCTTCACCTCTTTTTTTGCTTCGGAGGTCTGCGCGTTAGCGAGAGGAGAGGAGAGGAGGAGACTTGCTAAAAGCAGTTCAATTCGCCATGATAACCGCGTGTGCATAAAAACTCCTAGAGTGGTTTGACGGGGCATACCAGTAGTGGTCTGTTTGGGGTGAACTCTTCTCTTACCGCTCGCGGCGGCTATTTGACTTTCAGGTTATCTGGTAGTGCGTCGTAGAGAGCAGGGTATTTCGCCGTTATCCACTTCCGCAGTTCCATGCCGTTCGCAGTTTTGCGGTATAGGTTGAGGAAGTCATCCATTGCGTGTGCTTGCCCCCAACTCAGATGTCCATAGTGCCATGTGAGTTGAGCAGATTGTGCTTCATCGAGCGGAATATTTTTGTAGAGGTGGAGGTAGAGCGTGCCCGTTAATCCCGACCTATCCGAGCCTCCACGGCAGTGAAAAAGGATAGGGTACGCCTCTGTATCGAACACTTTCAAGATGTTTTCGAGGACTTTTGGAGGCGGGTAGCGCACAGCACTAAAGGGGAGGTCTATCATCTTTACCCCCAACTGCTTACACGATTGGGCTTCGGAGAGATATTTTGCGTCGCCTACACCGTTTACCACACCGCCACGCAGGTTGAGAACGGTGCGAATCCCTTTGGATTGAAGTGTGTCATCGAGGAGTTTACCGTAGATATTGGCACTTCGATAGACGCGCCCCTCTTCTACCGTGCGAATGTTACCGCCAAACACGCCTACATAGCGCAGTAGCCCCAACAAGAGCATCAGGAGGATAGCAGAGCCTACAGCAACTCGTTTGAGGCGATTTTTGGGGCGAGAAGCGGTATTCGGTTGTACGAGAGTAGTATCCAACGGTGCTCCTATTCCTTATGCAGATGCTATCAAAACAGTTTGGCAAGACCGGGGATCTTGCTTACAACCGCCGCAACAATATGGCTTAATACGATGCCCAACACGGTGACAACGCCCACAAGAATAAAGGGACTCGTGTGAACTGGTTTTAGTAAGACCGCCAGCACCACGATAACGGGACCGTGGAAGACGTAGACCCCAAACGAACGCTCAGCCATCCAGCGCATCTTGGGGCTATCCACATTGAGTTTCTGCGAGAAGATGGAGAGTAGCCCTAGTGACAACCCCAACCCTGTAAACTGCTCCCATGCGGCAAACCCGAATGCCTGCCAGCGCAATCCGCCAAAATAGACAGTCTCTACTTTACCGCCTAATACATAGAGCAGCCCCAAAAAGAGCGGTGAGCAACAGAGCGCACAGATGCCAGCACGACGAGCAAGAGGTGAAGCCGCCAGTACTGCCAAGCCTTTATGCCGTGCAGTGTAGATACCTGCGGCAAAAGCGATGATATACTGGGAAAAGTAGCAGGGCTGAAAATCGTGGAAACCGTAGCGTACTGGAAACCAAATACGTACCAAAAACGAAGCGCAGACTAAGCTCAGCCCCACCAACAGCACAGGTTTGGCTTGTACTGTTTCAAGCGGAGTGTCTACCCCCTGTGCTAGAGGGCGTGCCTGCCTATACCAAGCGAACGCTACGCTAATCATCAGTAGAAACAGAGCAAACCAGAGATGCCCTGTGTCTAAAAGGTACGAGGTTTTCTGCACATAGTAGAGGTAAAACCCTACTGGAGAGTGCGGAGCCTTATCCCCTGCGGTGAGCATAACAATGATTGTGTGAAACAGAGCCATGTAGACGAAAGCAGGTAGTGCCAATCGGAGGAACCGCTCTTTTACAAAGGGAGCTGTCCCCTTTCGCACCAGTGAGAGGTGGGCAAAATAGCCTGCGAGAAAGAACAGTAGCCCCATAAAAAAACTGTGAATATGGGCTTGCCATGCGGCAAGGAGCGATTTCACAAGAAAAGGGGGATCCTTCCCTATTTGTAGATACCATCCTCCGACATGACTATACGTAGCGCAGGCATGAACATTTACTACCAGCATAACAACAAACGCACGAAGGTAGTCTGCCCAGTATAGCCGAGCCTTTTCTGCTGCCATTCTTTCTTTTAACTCCTCTTTCCCAATAGACACCTAATAGTACCCGCTTGCCTACGGCTTTTTCGACGGGTTGCCTCCACTCATTCGCCTCAGCTCTGTAATCGTTTTCTCCAGCTCTTTCAGGGTTGCCCCATAGCCAGCGAAGTCGCCCGTCTTGAGTTTTTGCTGTGCAGAATCGTATTGGCTTCCTACACGCTCTATAAGGCTCTTCAGCTCTACAGATACTGTAACGGGTGTACCGCCCGTTTTGAGGGGGGGTGAGGTAATAGAGGGCGCATTTGCGTTCTGAGCATTCTCAATATATCCGGGGAAGAGGCGTGCTAGTGCCTCCTCAAGTGTGTTCTCCATGACGGCACGTTGCCCAAAAACTGCGACGACTTTTTGAAGTTGGGGCAGTTTTGCCGAGCTAGAGGCTTCTATGTAGAGGGGTGCGATATAGAGAATAGACTTGTCTATTGGTAGTACCAGTAGGTTACCAAAAGTCGCGTTGGAGCCGCCTTGCCGTAGTAGCGAAAGTTGCGATGAGATTATTGGGTCGCTATTTATCAGTGCAATAACCTGCGAAGGTCCATTCACAGAGGCTTGTTGGGAGAAGCGATAGAGTTCTAACTGCCCATAGTTCGGGGCATCGCAACGCGCACACAGCCAGCCGAGCATATTCTTGTCTTCTCTGTTGATAGGAGCCATCGGGCTCATCAGCAGGAACTCCTCCTCTTTCTCGTCGGGGAGGCGCATAACCACATAGTAAGGCTCCATCTGCCGTGCCGTAGAGCGTGCTCCTTCGGCGTTGGGTGTGGGACTGGTTTCTGCATTTGGTTCGCTGGGTATGCCCCAAGCGTCCTCTTTCAGATAGAAGATACGCGGGTCGTCGACGTGGTAGGTGGCATAGACGGTGCGTTGTAGGCGAAAGAGGTCTTCTGGATAGCGCAGGTGGTCGCGTAGCCCTGCGGGCATATCGGTAAGGGGCTTGAGCATATTCCCAAAGGCTTTGTTGTATGTTTGAGCAATGGGGTCGCTGGTATCAGAGAGATAGAGATTCACTGTACCTTCGTAGGCATCCACTGTCGCCTTCACACTATTGCGGATGTAGTTGGGTGTGATACTACTGTTGGGTGTAACCCTGACGTTGATAGGAGTGGCGTATGGGTAGCGGTCAGAGATGGTATAGCAGTCCATAATCCATGTCATCCGTCCCTCTGACAAGACGAGATATGGATCGCTATCCTGTTGAACCCAGGGAGCAATGAGGTGAATCCGCTCTCGTATCTCTCTGCGGAAGAGTAGGCGTGTCTCGGCTTTAAAGGTTTTCGCAAGCAGGATATTCACATCACCGAGAAACGCACTGAAGGCGAGTTTCGCCAGTTCGGAGCTACCAATTCCTATACCGCCCTTTCCGCCGTAGGTCGCATAATGATCTTGTGCCCCTGCCCCATCGGTGGAAGGATAGTCGAACTCCTGTTGTGTGGTGTTTACGCAGACATATTCGTCGTTGAGGAGACCGTAGTAGATTTCGGGGCGGTCAAGCTTCAGGTTAGCCTCTGTTTTCGGCGTGGCTTTTGGCGGGATGCCTTGTAGGAAGTAGCCCGGCAACCCATCTATGGATTTGTTGACCGGACTCATTACTAAACCGTAGCCGTGCGTATAGCCAAGCCTCATATTCTGCCAAGTTTGGGCGGCGCGAGGTAGGTTTGTGATATCCATTTCACGCGCTGCGAGCATTACTTGGCGGGTTTGCCCACCAATTTTATAGCGGTCGATGTCTATATTATTCGGGCGCTCTCCGTTTAGATAGTTCTGCTCGAATTTGTAGTAGGTCTTGACGGTTTGGTTCTGTGCATAGACCTTCGCAAGGTAGTTGTAGTCCCATAGGCGGATGTTTGAAAGGGTAGACTTTTGGTTGCGGAGGGTCATTCCGTTCAGGCTTTCGTCGGCGGGGAAGTCGTTGACGACCTTCACGTTTTCAAGCCCGAATCCCTTGCGCGTATAGGCGATATTCTGCTTGAGGTACTCCTGCTCCATCGCGAGTTGGTTTGGCACTACGCTCCACTTTTGCATGGCACTTGGAATGCCTTCTCCCAATACGAGCCATGCTCCTACCCAACAGAGTGCGCTTGCAAACACCCATCGTATTCGCTTCGGCTGTGCTAAGGTGATAAAACATAGGACGGCAGTGAGCAGTAGGAGCCACATCTGAGCGTTGTAGGCGAAGAGGCGGTAGTGTATGTCGGCATACCCTGCGCCATGAAAGATGCCGTTGTCTTTGGTAAGTAGGTCGTAGGAGTTCAGGCGAGTTGCGGAGGCTTGTAAAATGGCAAGTCCTGCCCCCAATACCAACAGGTGCTTGAGGATACGCGGCTCGATGTTGGGAAGTCCTGCTAGCGATTCCATTGCGCGGGTGACGGAGTGGACAGCGACAACAACGATGGTGGAGGCGAGGAGTGTGATG
>JAPLCR010000085.1 GCA_026392135.1 Armatimonadota bacterium | reverse complement strand
TAAAAAACTCCTCTGTACCCACCGGAAAGCGCAACACATCTCCGGATTCCATCCATCTACACCAGTGAATCATCGCTATCATGGGGCGTGGAGTATCGGTATGATTGGGAACTCCCGCGTGCCAGAGTCGAATATCACGAAGCACGGCACTCCCTGCCTTAACATCGGCTTGAATCGGCTGATACCCTGCCTGACGGGCACTCTCCAAGGTCTCTTCAGGGATGTTAATTTTGGGGTCATGGATAGAGACAGAGGGGTTGAGGTGAGTTCGGAGCCACAGCTCAGTACTACCGTTCTCCGCGCTCACATCTACCACAGGTACGTTCACCACAATGCCAAAGGTGGGTGAAGCTACCTCCATACCCGACCAGAGTTGCCCTACATCTACGTGGACGGGCTGACGGAGGTCGCTCTTGATGGCGGTGTTACCGCTATAGAAGTTGCTCTTCACCCCTGCACCTAACACAGTTTTTGTCACCTGTATCACAAGTTCATTCAACAGCACATCTTTAAATAGGTAGGGCGGGAAAGGCGGTGGGTCTTGCTGAACGTTGCCGCGATTGAAATTGAAAGGCGCATCTTTTCGCCCCGTAAAGAGAGCGACATCTTCCATCATCTTCTCTCGCAAAATACGAATATGTTCTAGATCTATGATGTCTTGTAGAACAACACAACCGTCGCGCTGAATTGCGGACACTGCTGTGTCCAAGTTTTCAGAGGTCAATTTTCCCTCGGCAACCTCCTGCGGGCTTACTATCACCGTTGTAATCATGTAGAAATCTCCTTAATGATGCCACTCTATTTTGATAAGAAGGTAGGAAAATCCTTCTAGTTTTTTCTTTTCCTACCCAATGGTGAGGGCTTGACGAAAGGTAGCCCTCACTGCCGAATAGCCGCACAGACACTAGCGGGCGACTTTCTCTAACCAGTGTGTGTAGAGCGATTCGAGGGTCTCTTCAAGCGAGTAGCGGGATACCCAACCAAGTTCATTGCGAAGGCGGTTCGTATCACCGTGGATTTCAGGCACATCGAGGGGGCGATACCGCTCTGCCACAACCTGTACAGAGACCTGTTGCCCTGATATCGCTATCAGGGTATCTAGCAGTGTCCGGATAGCGACGGAGTGCCCGCTACAGAGGTTATAGACCCCCTCTCCTCTGTCTGCAATCAGACGGTAGGCGCGTACTATGTCGCGAACATCGCTGAAGTCGCGTTTCGCCTCTAAGTTGCCCACCTCTATCACTGGGGGGAGAAATCCTTTCGCGATTTGCGCGAGCTGTTTCGCGAAACTAGAGGCGACAAACTGCGCCTCTTGTCCTGCCCCCGTATGGTTGAAAGGGCGTGCTATCACGCTTTGAATACCTGCCTGCCCATTGTAGCGTTGCACAACCATCTCCGCCATGGCTTTGGTGAGGCTGTAGTTGTTTGCAGGGTGTAACGGCTGTTGCTCTGTAAGGGGAAGATCCTTTGGTACGATGCGCCCGTAGACTTCACTAGAGGAGACAAACACAAACCGAACCTTGTGCCGCGCCTCCTGACAAGCGCGAAGTAGATTATAGGTTCCGCCGACATTGGTTGCCAATGTAGCCTGAAAATCCTGCTCCGCGGTGGGAACGAAAGTTATCGCGGCAAGGTGGTAGATAACGTCGGGCTGAACCGTTTTAATAACGGCTCTACACTGTGCCTCGTCACAAATATCAAGGGTGTGGTACTCACACTCCGTATTCTTGCTCTCTTGCAAACGCAGACAGGTTCCGAAAACCGTATCTCCTGCCTCCACAAGGTGACGTACTAGATAGGAACCGACGAAACCACACGCCCCTGTTATCAAGGCTCTCATAGGTTACTCGCCTCTACTGGTATCGATTTTGTTGGAATACTTGTAGTATGGCACAGTTGGCTAGGATCTTTAACGGAGAGAGCTGGGGAAATCTTGGAGG
>JAPLCR010000340.1 GCA_026392135.1 Armatimonadota bacterium | reverse complement strand
TCCCTACTCCCTCTTCTGAGGATAAGTTCGACTCCTCTGTTCCGTCGCCTCTTACGTGGCGCTTGGCTCTCCTCTGCACTCTCTTCACAGTTTTGGGGGTGTTGTGGGGGATACAGGTCTCTCTGATAGGGGAGAGTGTTCACCTCGCGGGGAGCGTTCCTGCCATTCCTTCCCTTGCTGCCCTCCTTTTATTGACAGCTCTCTCGCCTCTATTACGGCGTTGGGGAGTGACTCGTACCGAGATTCTACTGACCGCTCTTTTTGTGGCGATAGCCACCGCAGTCACCGATTCGAACTGCCTTATTCCCTACTTTTTCGCCTTTCTGGTCGTGTCGCGCTACTCACCTGCTCGTGAAAACATCTCCGCGTCTCTCACCCAGAATCTTCCCTCCTACTTTGCGCCTAATCAGCCCAACGCTATGCGCGATTTTTGTGAGGGGCACGCACTCGTTCCATGGAAGATATGGCTCGTCCCTCTCGTTGGTTGGGGGCTTTTCTTTTTTGCGATTTGGGTGACGCTCTTTGCGGTGTTACGCCTCTTCCGAGACCGTTGGATATCGCATGAGCGTTTACGCTTTCCAGTTGTGGATTTGATGGTGAGTTTGGGACCCGAAGAGAGGGGTGTAACCTCCTATATTAAAAGTAAGATGCTGTGGGCAGGAGCGGCGTGTAGCGTTGCATTCAATGCGTTGAACATGATGAACGCCTTCGACCCCGGCATACCTGCACCCGGCGTTTACATTCCACTCGCGCCGCTACTGCACTCGCCTCCCTGGAGCTCGCTTGCCCCCATGTCGGTCTCCCTTCGCCCTGAGATATTTGGGATCGGCTATCTGATGAATACCGATGTCCTGTTTTCGGGGTGGTTTTCTTACGTTCTACTGCGCCTTAGCAATGTCGCGGTAACGATGTCGGGGCATGAGGTAAGAGCCACTCCCTACGACTATCAGGAGATTGCGGCAGGAGCCTATCTAGGGGTGATGCTCGGCTTGCTCTGGATGGGGCGCTCTTCGTTTCGCCTCGTCTGGCAACAGGCGAAGAGTGCTCTTGTGCGCCTTCCCGTAGGCGACCCCAATGCCGAGCATAATCGGCGTAATCGCCGCTATGCTTCTATCGCTCTGGCAGGGTTCCTCTATCAGATAGGGTGGGCAATGGCGGGTGGTATGGCGTGGTGGATTGCGGTTCTCTATCTGGGGCTGATCCTCGTTTTTGCGATTGTCTACTCGCGGATCCGAGCAGAGACCGGTGCGCCCATCTGGTTTCTATTTCCGTTTTGGCAACAGCAGAAGCTGCTCGTCAATTTTTTAGGTACTGGTCTTTTAGGTTCAAGTGGGAGTGGTTCGCTTGCGGTACTGGCTGTGATGGGGTTTTTGGGGCGCGGAACCTTTCCGCAGTTGGGGGCTTATCACATTGAGGGGATGGAGTTAGCATCGCGCCTCAACGTGCGAACGCGTCATCTAGCAGTGGTTCTGCTTACGGCACTGCCCTTTGGGATGATTTTGAGCGCGATACTATTCCTTCAAATCTCCTATCATCACGGCTACTATTCGATAGATGGAGGGGCGAATGGGAATGGGGGGTGGCGCGTTTTCATGGCTATTCAGCAGTTTCAAGACCTTGCAAGTTGGAAAGCCAAACCTACTCCGCCCAACCTGCCTCTCATCGCGCACACGCTTTTCGGCGGTTGGCTTGCCGTAGTTATGACCGCACTTCGCGCCAAGTACCCGGGCTTTCTCCTGCACCCGCTTGGGCTTGCAATGGGAGCCTCTTACGGTTATCACCTCTGGTTTCCATTTTTGATGATATGGGTTGTGAAACTGCTAATATTAAAACTGGGCGGTGCGAAGCTATATCGCCTCTTTGTACCGTTTTTTCTAGGGATCGTGGTGGGGCACTACCTTATGTCGGGGATAGTGTGGGGAGGAATTTCGCTCTTCTTACCCGACCTCACCCGTAAATTCCCCGTACAGTTCGCCTAGTCAGTCTCATCTTTTTCAATAGCGAGGGCGCGTACAGGGGAGCCTTCCTGCCCTACAATCTCAAGTGGGATAGCGATAAGCTCAATCTGCTCTGAGGAGAGAAAATCGTAATTCGTCAGGTTTTCAATGATGAGGGCATCGTGACCTAGAAGGGCGATGTGTACTGGAAAGGGGTAGCGATCTACAGAGGGGAAATCTACCCCTACCAACACGACCCCACACCGCAAGAGGAGTGCCGCGCACGCCTCTGTAAGCACAGGGTGATCGGTGAAATAGAGGCTCGTTTTCCAGTGCTTGTACCAGCCTGTATAGAAAAGCACACGCTTCGTTCTCCATATTGAGTCTGTGAAGGGGGCGATGTCCTCCGCTGATATCTCAGAGAACGCGCCGTGATGCGGTAGGTGTACGATGGTTGTCATACCTAGACAGCGTTCAAGGGGAACCCGATCAATAGTGAGCTTACCATCAAAAAAATGAAATGGGGCTTCTATATGAGTTCCAGTGTGTAGCCCTATAGAGAGGTGGGCACTGTTGATATGCGGCTCACTTAGTGAGGGTATCTCATGCTCTCCCGTATCCAGAGGCATAATCTCAACAGAAGGGTAGTGGGGGAGAACGGGAGTATCCGGCTCAATAGGATGGCTAAGATTGATTATTCTCACTTTATCACCTCATCCAAACCCCTTATCTTGCAGGGCATGGGGCAGTACTCTCATCGCTCGAAAGGTTGTATTTCTGGCGGATTAGCCGATAACCTTGACAAGAGAGATACTATATTCTATAATTTAGAGAGTATTTACTCTCTCATGTTACGCAGAGGATCTGAACTAGCCCTCACCCTGTCCTAACGGACATCCCTCTCCCAATTCTGGGCGAGGGAGCCTGTCTGAAAGGTCTGTAG
>JAPLCR010000014.1 GCA_026392135.1 Armatimonadota bacterium | reverse complement strand
GGATGGTCAGTCTTATACACGCTGGTACTTCCAAACCAGTAGAGCCCCTTGACTTTTCAGGACAGGCAGTACGCTTTGGCAAAGGAAATGCGAAAGACTCTGTCGTATACCTTGAAGGAACGAAAAAGTCAGAACCGATGGCGAAAGCCATGATTGACCAGAGAAGCAAGGTCTTTGCGCCTCATGTCTCCATTGTGACACGAGGAACCACCGTTCATTTTCCCAATAACGACACCGTATTTCACAACGTGTTCGCCTACTTTAATGCAAAAAAGTTTGACCTCGGCAACTACCCCCGCGGAGCCTCACGCTCTGTAACCTTTGATAGAGCGGGATTAGTCGCCATACTCTGCAATATCCACTCCGAGATGAGTGCTTATATTATGGTAGTCGATACTCCTTACTTTGCAGTAACGGACAGTAAGGGGCATTTCAATATCCACAATGTGCCGCCGGGCGAGTATACCCTTCATGCTTGGCACGAGAGCGGCTACACCCTGCAACAACGTATCACTGTGAAAGAAGGACAGACAGCCCCGACGCTTACCCTGACCAAAAAGTAGGGGGATTGCTATGCGATTTACGCTAAAAATGAGGCTTCTGTTGATGATTGCCGGCACATTTGCCGCGTTAGCCATCACCACACTAGCGGCGATTGCCTTCCTTATGGATAGGGAAGTCAACCGCATGGTGCGGAACGATGTTCAGGCAAGCGGTAACTTGCTCAACTACGTCTTGAGCAAAGACAGCACTGAGCTGACAAAATCGTTGCAGATGCTTTCTCGCCAACCTAGCCTAAAGGGCTATATCTTTGGTAAAGGCGGCATTGAAACCCCCGACTACATCACAGTATCTGACTATGCCCGTGAATGGCTACAAGACCTTAACGCCTCAGCTCTTGTTATCACCGATGCACGAGGCAGTATTCTGGGGCAAACAGACAACACTGCTCAAATAGAAGCGACTCTCAAACGCGAAAAGGGAGTTGCACACGCCATTGAGGGTAGTGTTTGGAGTGGAGTCGAAGTACGTAACGACCGCCTAATGCTTGCGGTCTCTGTTCCTGTACTCGTCTCCAGCTACTCACAAGGGAGCATTACCGCCTACCGCGCTATCGACGCAACAGTCGCGATGGAACTCAAGAAGGCTCTTGGAACCGACATCGCCTTCGTGAATCAGGGCAAAGTAATGGGGGCTTCAACAGCTCTCCCAAAACAGATACCCACTCCTATGGGCTATCCCGCTTACGTACCGTTGGCGGGCAAGCCTTATGTTGCTCTCTATGCCTCTCTTCCCAATACTCCCACTACTTCAAACCTCGGGTTTGTAACCATGCGCTCCTACGATAAGGCTATTGCACCCTATCTACGCTTCCAAAAGGCACTACTCACTATTTTAGTCATAGCACTTGTACTTGGGCTTGCCATGGGAGTCGCTGTAGCTCGAGGAGTGACACAACCGCTAGGCGAAGTCGTGAATGCGGCACAGGCAATAAGTAGAGGAGAGTGGCCCACTCCCATAGAATCCCGACGGGATGACGAAATTGGTTTCTACAACGGGTCTTCAATCAGATGGCTATCTCCCTGCGTATGAGTCAAGATAGGCTGATTGGCTTGATAGACACCGACCTGCTGACAGGGTTAGACAATCATCGCCGCTTTCATGAGAGGTTAGAGCAGGAGGTACGGCGTTGTGCAGTATCCGGTGAGGCTCTTTCGCTTCTCTTGATTGATGTTGACCACTTTCAAGAGTACAACCGCCAGTATAATCATATCGAAGGAGACAACGCCCTCAAACAGATTGCCTATCTTCTAAGCATCAGCGTACCAGAGGTGGCTATCCTTGCCCGCTATGGAGGCGAAGAGTTTGTTGCTCTGGTGCCTCAGCAAGGAATACAGGAGGCGGCAGTATTGGCAGAAGCAATACGTCAGAAAATAGCGGCGGCGATTTTTGAGGAGAATGGGCGTATTCTTACGGTTAGCGTGGGGTGCGTAGAGATGGGAACCTATACGCAAGAAGCGGAGGGCTTAGTACTCGGAGTCGAACTGGCGGTCTCACGTGCCAAGCAGTTAGGGCGAAATCAGGTCTGTAGGTTCGATAGTGTAGAGGGAGATGGACAGAGTGTTGATCCTTATCAACTCCACCGCTATATTAAAGACGGTAGCCTCGCAACCATTCAAGCACTTGCCGCCGCAGTCGATGCCAAAGATGCCTATACGCAAGGGCACTCGCGCCGCGTGGCACTGTATGCCGCGGCACTAGCGCGGTACGTCGGGCTACCGAAAGACGAGGTCGACCTGATATTCACAACAGGGACACTCCACGACGTGGGTAAGATAGGCGTTCCCGATGGAATTCTGAACAAGCCTGGACGTTTGGAAGACGACGAACGCGCTATTATGGAAACACACCCTGTTCTAGGCGAGGTAATTGTGCGTAAAGTGCCGCAACTCTCAGCGACTCTTCCCGGTGTACGGCATCACCATGAGCGATGGGATGGTAAAGGCTACCCCGACAAACTCGTAGGCTCTAATATCCCCCAAATTGCGCGGATACTAGCTCTTGCAGACACCTTTGACGCAATGACAAGTGACCGTCCTTATCGCAAAGGAATGGGGAAAGAGGTCGCCTTGCAAGAGATAGCGCGTAACTCTGGCGTGCAGTTCGACCCTGAGTTGGCTCCCCGCTTTGTAGAGATGATGGAAAGAATGGATATGGAAGCGTTGGAAGTTCGTGCTGCCTAAACTGTCGCGTCAAAGAGGCTTTTCAACACCTCAATAGCGCACGCCAAAGCCTGCCCCCTATGGCTTATCTTGTGCTTCTCTGCGGGAAGCAACTCCGCTGTATGTCTTCCATCAGGAAGCGCAAACAGGGGGTCGTAGCCGAAGCCGCCCTCTCCGAGCATCTCATGCCCCACGCGCCCCTCACAGACCCCCAAACACTCAAACGTCCGCCCATCAGGAGTCGCGATAACCACCGCGCACTGGAAGCGGCAGGTTCGCGCCTCCTCTTCCACCTCCGCCATCATCTTGAAGATAGAGGTCATCTTCTCTTGAAAGGAGGTACTCTCGCCCAAAAACCGATGCGATTTTATGCCGGGCTGACCGCCCAGTGCATCAATACAGAGACCGCCATCATCTGCGATAACCACTAAGCTGGAGAGTTGGACGGCAGACTGCGCCTTCAAGTGTGCGTTCTCCATAAAGGTCTCGCCCGTCTCCTCTACCTCCTGCGCGTCTGGAAATGATTCAAGTGTGAGTAGCTCCAGATTCAAATTCGCCGCCCCTAAAATCTGCTCCATCTCCCTACGTTTACTGGGGTTTGTCGTTGCGATGAGAAGTTTGCGCGGAAAGCTTGTCACTACAAAATACCCTTCAGTGCTGTTTTCTGTAGAAGGAATAGCTCATCCAAACCAACCTGCGCGAGGTCAAGAAGGCGGTTCAGGCGGTTACGGTCAAAAGGTATCTGCTCTCCCGTACCCTGTACCTCAATATACTTCCCCTTATCCGTCGCAACTACGTTCATATCAACAGCGCACTTATGGTCTTCTTCATAGCAGAGGTCAAGCAGTTCATCGGTATTTACTACGCCCACGCTTATCGCCCCAACCTGACCAAGCAAGGGCATCCGTTTTATAGAGCCTTTATCTACAAGAGTACGGCAGGCACACGCTAGCGCAACATACGCTCCGGTAATAGAAGCACACCGAGTTCCGCCATCTGCCTGCAGTACATCACAGTCCAGCCAGATTGTACGCTCTCCAAGCACAGGCAACTCCACAATTGTGCGGAGGCTCCGCCCAATCAGTCTCTGAATCTCTACTGTTCTACCGCCAGGTCCGGACTTCGTTTCGCGGCTACTACGAGTTTGAGTTGCGCGAGGGAGCATACTGTACTCTGCCGTCACCCATCCTCTGTCCTGTCCCTTCATAAACGGAGGGACTTTCTCCTCTATCGTCGCCGTGCAGATAACACGGGTATTCCCCATTTCAATCAAACAAGAGCCCTCTGCATAAGGCATAAAGTTGGTTGTGATTTTTGCGGGGCGCATCTGGCTACTGCCTCGCCCATCAAATCGTGGCATAAGAGCGTTCCTTCCTGAGCGCAGTCTTCTCTGCGCTTGATAGTTTTAACTGATCTTAAATTCGCTATGTTAGGGAGTT
>JAPLCR010000506.1 GCA_026392135.1 Armatimonadota bacterium | reverse complement strand
CTCGGCTCCTCAAAGGTATGGGATAAGGCGAACGCCGTCCTGCAAAAGATGAGTGCGGCACGACACAAAGGGGTAGACATTACCGCCGATGTGTACCCCTACACCTACTGGCAGTCCACCGTGCGCGTATTAATCGCAACGGAGGAGTTTGACAACCGCGCTCTGTGGGAGGAGGGCTTGAAGGACATTGGCGGTGCAGAGCACGTCCGTATCGGGATGTTCAGCCCAGAGCCTACGTGGGCAGGCAAGACTCTCGCGGAAGTTGCCGCAATGACGAATCGCGACCCGATAAGTATCGCGCAGGAAATGGTTCGCCGCACGAAAAACGGCGCAGGTTCCGAAAACGTGATAGTGACGGCGATGCAAGAGAGCGACCTACGCACGTTTCTACGCGACCCCAACACGATGATATGTAGCGACGGAGGTATAAACGGCTCCCACCCGCGAGGCGCAGGGACATTCCCGCGTATACTCGGCGTATACGTGCGGCAACAAAAGGTCTTGACGCTGGAACAGGCTATCCACAAAATGACGCAACTGACCGCGAAGCGTATGGGACTAAAAGAGAGAGGTGTTCTTGCGCCGGGCATGGCGGCAGATATCGTCGTCTTCGACCCTAAGCGAATTAGCGACACCTCCACCGTACAGAAACCCGCTTCTCCTGCCATTGGCATGATTCACGTCTTAGTGAATGGCGTGTTCGTTTTGGAAAACGAGCGGATAACGGGAGTGCTTCCGGGTGAGGGGATTAGGAAGTAGCATGGAATCGATGTAATGACTCAGCCCTCACCCTGCCCTGCGGGCATCCCTCTCCCAAGTTTGGGAGAGGGACTTGTCTACAAGGTGATTTTGCTGTTCTCCATGAGATAAGCCTTTCAAGTAACTCTTAGATTTCAACGCGTATTCGTCTACTACTTTGTGGCGTTTCTCAGGCGACTGCCTCAAAAGGAGTTACTTTGCGAGTGAACTCGCTTCGCGGGTAGGATTGCTGAGTAGCATGGAATCGATACGCAAAAATAGCCTAACATTTTTCGGGGGGGGGCTTGACAGTTGCAATGTCTTGATGATACTATCAGTATAGTGAATTGTGTTCTTATATACCACTAATCCATATGGTTAGTGATGTCAATATTTAAGGAGGCTAATCCCTAATGAAGTATCGTGTACTACTTGTTGGCTTATGGACGATAATTGCTCTTTTGATGTTCCAACCCCTGACACTGTCCCAAGGTCGTCCTTGGGCATGGGGAGACAATGCACTAGGGCAGTTGGGTGATGGAACCACCACTGAACAACACTCTCCTGTCCAAACCCCTAACCTCTCCAATGTTTATCAGGTATCAGTCTCTCGGGGGGGAGGCGGGTTTGGACTCGCGGTTAAGTTGGATGGAACGGTGTGGGCATGGGGACAGAACAAATACGGGCAGTTGGGCGATGGAACCAGAACAACCAGAACCACACCCATCAACGTTCCTAACCTTGTGAATGTCGTGCAGATTGGAGCCGGACTTAGTCATTCGTTAGCTTTGAAAGCGGACGGGACGGTGTGGGCATGGGGTAACAATAGCGATGGCGCGCTGGGTACGGGCGACCTTGTAAACTCCAAAAAGCCTGTACAGGTCATCGATGTAAGTAATAACGCCTTAACCAATGTCGTTCAAATCTCGGTTGGCAGGCTCCATAACGTTGCGTTGAAATCGGACGGTTCTGCGTGGGCATGGGGTAATGACTTCAATGGTCAGTTGGGAGATGGAACCTACACCGCGAGACCGCGAGCGGGACGCGTCACCGACTTGGTGGACGTTGTTCAGGTATCCGCCGGCTTTGGCAATACCTTCGTGGTGCGCCTTGATGGAACGGTTTGGTCGTGTGGCGGCGGACTTGCGGGACAACTCGGCTTTGAGAGCAAAAATACGCACGGCGAGTACGCTCCTGTTCAAGTTCCTGGTCTTACGGGGGTGAAGATGATCGCTACTGGTAATCAGCACACTCTTGCTCTGAAATGGGACGGCACAGTGTGGGCGTTTGGGCGTAATGTGGAAGGCGAGTTGGGTGATGGAACGAAAGTAAGTCGTTACACTCCCAAACAGGTAGCCGGGCTATCTGGAATCGTGCGTGTTTCGGCAGGCGGTCAACACTGCGCCGCCGTCAAACTGGATGGAACGGTGTGGGCATGGGGTTATAACAACAAGGGGCAGTTAGGGGACGGAACAACCACAACAAAGTTTAAACCCGTGCAGGTGCAGAAGGCGAACTTCGTCAATCAAAATAACATTGTGTGCGATTTGTACGAGACCTTCTCCGTGCAATCCGCTCAATTACAAACATCATTGAGTGTTGTGAGCGTGACTGTCGGCTATTCGAGTCCGTTCAGCCTTATCGCCAATCTTTTGGACGAGCGAGGCTTACCGGCAGTCGAGCAACCAGTTAATTTCTTCCTAGATAGTACGCTTGTTGGTTCCGCAAACACAAATGCAGGGGGGACAGCGACATTGGACATTAATCCCAATCCGTTCAACCCAGGAACCTACACGCTTACTGCAAAAACGGGGATTGTCGCTCCCTATTACTACGACTCTTTCGACACAGGGAAACTTACTATTACCAAAGCGGATACTTCGCTCAAAGTGAATTCTGCGGAAGGAGAGTACGGCGATAAAATTCCCTTAATGGCGACTCTGACGAACAACTTGGATGGTTCGCCAATCGCCAACGCGAAAGTCAAGTTCATCATAAAAACGGATCCGCCTACTGTTGTAGGGACAGCTACGACAAACGCGGCAGGGCAGGCTATTCGTTACTATAAGTTGGATGGAACGATAAAGGCCGGCATCTATGTTCTGGCTGCAGAGTATGCTGGGGATACGAGTTTCAATAAGAGCAGCAGCAGTAGCGTCTTACAGATTAACTTGGTAGGCACTACTTTAGAGATAGGCAACTATAGTAAGAAGATTGGTGCTATGGTACCTTTCAAAGCACTTCTGACAACGACCAAAAAACATTATCGCCTAGAGGGCAAGACGGTTCACTTTCTTATTGATGGCGATAGGAAAGGGGATGGGATTACAGGTGTAGATGGATACGCACGGTTCAGCTACACTATTCCGCTCACGTTTACAAAAGGGGCACACACCATTACGGTGGTTTTTGACGAAATGGACCCCTACGCTAAATCTGAGGGAAAAGGGACACTGATAGTGAACTAGGTACTCAGCCCCTTTTCTTACCAGAACGGGATGGGGAATACTCGATACTGCAAGGCTTGCGGTAGGCTCATGGGATTTCAGAGGGCAGAGTCGAGTTGTATGGACAATGCTCGTCTCTGCCAAGTAAAGCCTGGTGTTGCGTGAACTTTTGACCTCCCTACAGGTATGCCCTCCTCCCAGATTTGGGAGGAGGGGAAAGGAGTTAGTTCCAAAGGTGAGTTGGTATTTCAACAACGCGGCAAAGTCGCATCTTCAACCCGCGGGGCGCGCTTAGTATCCCCGTCACACACTGCTCTGAGGTGATTTAATGGAACCTAACAGAACCCAAAAACGGACTATGCAGTCTATTTACAACAAAACCCTCTTCAATATCATCCTTCTCGCTCTCTTCTTTTGTGGAGCAAGTACCGTAGTCAAAGCGGACACGACTATCTACTCTACAGGTTTTGAGGACACGACCCAAAATGCAAAATGGTCAGCAGATAACGGTGTGTGGGAACTAGGAGCGCCGACTTCGGGTCCCAAAGCCGCTCATGACGGCACTCAGGTCGCGGGAACCATACTTGCAGGAAACTATCCGACATGGAAGGCGAGCAACTTAATATCGCCCTCCATCGTTCTCCCTACTATCAACGCCGGAGAACAAATCTCCTTAAAGTTTTGGCACTGGTTCAGCTTCGGAGGAGCGGATAGTAATGGAAGGAACCCCTCGTATGGTCACGTGAATGTCGCCACATGGGATGCCGTCAACAAAAAATGGAACGCCTCTGTTCAAATTCCCAGTAGCCCTACTTTTTATGGCGGTAGTAGTGTCTGGTCGCAGGTAGTTCTCGACCTCTCCTCCTTCGCAGGTCAGAAAATCCAGTTACAGTTTCACCACGACGGTCAGGTGAATAGCGGTGCCGGCTGGTATATTGACGAGGTGCAGGTTATTCGTGAAACGATTGTAGAACTCCCGCTCAACATCCCTGTCACCTTCGAGAGCGCAACCGCCCACGATTGGGGAGGCTGGTGGGCGGACCAAGGCGTGTGGGAACTGGGCATTCCCACTTCGGGACCTGGCATCGCCCACGAAAGCAAACAGGTGGCGGGAACCGTTCTCGCGGGAAACTACCCGAACTGGCAGGGGAGCGGCTTGATATCCCCCTCTATCACCCTTCCAGCCCTCAACGCCGGAGAACAACTCTCCTTGAAGTTCTGGCACTGGTTCAGTTACGGAGGAGCAGATAGTAATGGAAGGAACCCCTCGTATGGTCAGGTACACATCT
>JAPLCR010000018.1 GCA_026392135.1 Armatimonadota bacterium | reverse complement strand
GAGTGACATTGCGGTAGCCCGCGTTCAAGGGAGACGTACTGCCCAGGTGGCAAGAGCCTTGAAACAGGCAAAGTAGCTTTCTCGCCTTCATACAAAACTGCCCCCTTCCTTCCAGAAGGGGGCAGTTTTGTATGAAATGGGGTCTGACAATCATTGGAACGAAAACGTACGCTAAGGCAACGCTTTCGCTTCTGGTAGTGTGAGAGGGTAGTGTTCAGGTGTGGCAGACACTTTGGAACCCATAGGCAGAGTACATAAAAGGCAGATACACCAGTGGGAGGTTGGAGGAGAGTAGCCCTTCCCAAAGTTGAGAGCACATAAACCCCTGGAGGCAAGAAGGATAACCTTGGGGCTTAAACGACCTCGTTCGTCAAATCAGAATAGATTTGGTTTTATGTGCTCTTCCTTATCTTGTTCGTTAGGTCACCGGTGTTCGAGGTAGCTTTGGGCAAGCCATTCTCCCAACTGAACAATGCCCGCCGTGGTGATGACCAGCTTCTCTGCCTGTGGGGTAAGGTTGAACGCCTTGACATGGATGAAGGCAGGGTCTGCGGCGGCGATAGAAGTGAGATTTCCGGTGATGTCAATGGTATTGAGACCCTCCTCATCGGTGGGTAGTTGTTGGCTGACATACCATTTCAGCGAAGGAATCGCCAAGTCTTGGCGACTCTTTGTGACCATGGATTGCAGCCATCTGCCCGCGTTTTGGCGATAATGTCCGAAGGACATATCATTTTCACCAACATGATAAAAGATGCCTGCAAGTTCCACCTGATGACCTTTGGCTTGAAGCTCCTTAATGGACTGCTGGATGAAGGCGATGAACTGCGGGTAGAGGTTCCGGTCTTTTGCTTCCGTTCCCTGTGGAGTCCAATCGTTCATCTGCGAACCGCTGTGCGTGAATTTGGCGATGGCAATGTTGCCATGAACCTTGCCTTGCAGCGTTTTTCCGAAGCTGAGTTCGGGACCGAAGGTGCTATAATATCCGGCGGGACCCAATGGCTCCCAGCCTTTTGAGGTTTTGTATCCACCGCCGATGCTGTATTTGAAAGCGATTTTGCCGTTGTCTTTCGCCAATGCCTCCTGTCCTCGGAGTGCTTGGAGTTCTTGGGTGAAAGCACGCTCTCCCTCCATATTACGATGCCCCGCAAGGATGAAAAGCTTGACTGCGCTTCCCTTTGCATAGGGCCAAACCTTGAGCGGGCGGTTGTTGGTTGGCTTCTTTCCAATCGTTCTCAAATAGGCATCTGCATAGTTTACGCCGTGCTCCAGTTGCCCCAGAGTTCCGTAGTGATAGTGTAGCCCTGCCCCGCCGCCAATTTCCACCGCATCATGTGAAGTCGGGATGTATTCCGCAAGCGGATCGGAGTCGGTGACGGCTTTCTGTCCTGCCCGGATGGCATACATATTCTCACGGTTGTCCATGCCCCAAACCGTCTTAGTGCAAAGCTCTCCGATATAGAATTTCAGGTTAGGAGCCTTGAGGTCACGCCGCCATTTCGCCAGAAAGTTCTTCAGGTTCTTGCCATAGTTCGTCTTGAACTCCCTGTCGAACATATCGTTTTCCCCCTGATGCCACATGAAGCCTTCTATCCGGTAAGCCACGTTCTTCCTGTCGAGTTCGGCAAGGGAGGATTGAATAAGCTGTAGTGCCAACGGGTAGAGTTTAAAACCGCTGGGATCATCGGGATTCCAGTCTGTGCCCAAAGTCGTCCCGCCGGAGGCGCACTTGATGATGGCGATGGGAGCCTTGATTTCTTGTGAAACTCTTCTGGCAAAACTGAGTTCTGGTCCAACGACATCGTCCACAGGCTTCAAATCGACCCAACCTTTGGAGGTTAGCTTCTCCTCACGTCCGATGTTGTAAGAGAACAAGACCTTGTCTTGAGGTATGTCCAATCCGGTAAAAGGTGGAAAGAGTCTGATGTCCTTCACTTTTGAATCAGAGCCGACCATGTTTGACTGCCCCGCGAAGATAAAGACTCGCAATGTCTTCGTATCGGCATCCGTTTTCGGTGGTTCGGCACAGTGAGCTACCACTGGAGCCAGCAACAGGGCGACAGAGGCAAGAATATGGCAGAGGCGTTTTTTGTTCATTGGTTTTTCCTTCAACCTTCGGATCGAAGCGATACGTACCCGATTCTACCGTCAGCACGGCGTGCCCGTTATCCATCCCTAGCAGTTTCACGCAGGGCGCACGGTGTCGTGTTTGAACTCTTTAGTGTAAATTCGTCTTTCTATCCTGCAAATCTCCTCGCTTTATTCTGGTTGTTGTAAACTACTACTCTGTCCTCTTACGCCACTACACAAAAGGAGTACTACTCCTTTCGCGCCGCCAGAGTCACCATAAGCGTTATCGTATCGTTCCCGCGCTTCACCGTCACCGGAACCTTATCGCCGGGCTTGTACTGCTGTAGGGCAACAGTGTAATCCTCTACGTTTTTGACGCTCTTCTCCCCAAACTTTATGATGATGTCGCCCTGCTTCAGCCCGCCTTTTTCCGCCGGGCTGCCTTCGCGCACACCGTCCAGCAGAACGCCTACCACCGTTGCAGAGTAGTTGGGAATCGAGCCGAAGTAGACTCTGCCTCCGCGCCCCGCTCCCGTACTCTGCGCCGTCTGCACGGGCTTTTGGAAGGTGAGGGAGGTTGGAAAGTTAGCGGTTCGCTCAAGGCAGTTCGCCACGAGCTGTATCACCTTCGCCTCGCCCTCAAAGTTGATTTTATCTACCGTATCGGTAGGGGTGTGGTAGTCGGGATGAAGCCCCGTAAAGAAGAAGAGGACGGGCTTATTTTGTAAAAAGAACGAGAAGTGGTCGCTAGCACCGAATCCGTTGTCGCTACTGCTGATTTTGATTCCCAATCCCTCGTTTGCAGGAGTAAATATCTCCTTCCACTCCTTCGCGGTTCCAGTTCCCCCCAGAATCATCTCGTCGTTCTTCATGCGCCCAATCATATCCATATTGAGCATAGCGGTTACACGCTCCAGCGGCAGTATCGGTTTGCGGGTGTAGTAGGCGGAGCCGAGTAGCCCCATCTCTTCGCCGCTAAAGCACATTAAGATAAGCGAGCGTTTGAGAACAGGGCGGTTCGCGCCGGAA
Source organism: Armatimonadota bacterium (assembly GCA_026392135.1). Lineage (GTDB taxonomy): Bacteria > Armatimonadota > Chthonomonadetes > Chthonomonadales > Chthonomonadaceae > CAIJLM01. The sequence goes on along the minus strand of JAPLCR010000018.1, from coordinate 1,350 downwards.
CCTCCGAAGTGCGCGGCGAGCATGAGAACGCCCGTCGTGCCGGAGGCGTTATCGTCCGCGCCGTAGTGTATCATCGGCTTACTGGAACGTGAGAGCGAATCTGCCCCCCCCATGCCGAGGTGGTCAAGATGCGCCCCTACTATCACGACTTCGTTTTTCAAAATAGGGTCGCTTCCCTCAATAAAGCCTATCACATTCGCCGTCACCTTTGTCTGCGGCGGAACGTCGGTCTGTAGAGAGACCTTTACATTCAGAGCGCGGGAGACCGTTTCGCCCTTATCGGCTTGCGCCTTCGCGGAGTCGAGAACACCCGCGCCAAGCCACTCCTCCGCCACCGCATAGCGTACCCGCGTTATCGGGATGCCGGAGTGCGCCGAAGTCGCGTTGGTGAAACGACTTAGGTCTTGTGGCTCGCTCTCTTTTGGCAGAACCACAATAACGGCTTTCGCCCCCGCCTCTCGTGCATTGAAGGCTTTACGACGCATATCGCCAAACTCTGCAAGGGGGCTATTCGGGGCGTTGCCGGGCGTTCCTGATAGTAGAAGGACGACCCTATCCTTTATCTCAACGCCCTGATAGTCGTCGTGATTCGCTTTCGGTTCATGGATGCCGTATCCCGCGAAAACAACCTCTCCCTGCGCTTCACCGGGGGAGGAGAGAGTGGAGGGCTGGAAATCTTTTTGGGCGCGATATTTCGTCGTCTTGCCGTCATGCTCTACGCTTAGGCGGTTCTGCTTGCCGAGCGTTCGCCCCGCATTGAACGTAAAGGGCTGAAAGTAGCCGCTACCATCTATGGGGGCGTTAGTGTCGTTCTGGCGGCGTGTGCCGAGGGGCTTGAGACCGTAGCTCGCGAACTCTTTTGCGATATAACGCGCCGCCTTCTGGTTGCCAACATCACCGCTCCCACGTCCGCGCAGTTCGTCTGAGGCGAGGTACTGTAGATGCTCCTGCACCCTCTCCTTAGAGAAAGCGGACTGCGCCGAAGCGGGAAAAGCCCCGATGAGCGCGACAAGTGCCAGCGCAGAGACGCGCCATACTGTTTTATATTTTGCGAACACTTTGAGTTCTCTCCTTATATCTTCCACTCACGCAGCTTGTCCATTACAGAATATGCTGTGAGGTCTAGTTGAATGGGCGTTACCGAGATTTGCCGATTTAGCACGGCGTGAACATCGGAGCCGGGGTCGGGCTCCCCTTCGTGTAGGTTGCCGTACTGCCAGTAGTAGGGGCGACCTGCGGGATCGTTACGCGCCACAATTCTATCCCTATATTCGCGCCGTCCTTGATGGGTTATCACCGCACCCGCTATCTCCTCTTCGGGAAGGGCGGGTACGTTCACATTGAGAAACG
>JAPLCR010000144.1 GCA_026392135.1 Armatimonadota bacterium | reverse complement strand
ATTTTAACTAGAGAGAGTCCCTAACAGATTAAGACAGTACGAAAGAGTGAAATGAGGTAGGCGTAATGAAACAGGATAGGCTACTAGGCACTGTGTTTACAGGAGTTACGGGGTTTGCGCTCTGTAGTGTCGTCGCTTTCACGGGTATCCGCACAAGCCCGCCCCCAACAGCGCGAGCCGTAAAGCCTTCCGTAGCGCGGAAGGCGGACGCTCGAACACGCGCCACAGACCCCGGTAGCGTGCCGTTACGCCGCCTAAGCAACGCCGAGTACAACAATACGATTCGTGATATTACGGGCGTGGACTTACAGCCCGCCCGCGAATTTCCCGCCGACGGAGCGGCTGGCGAAGGCTTTACCAACGCCTCAGAGTCGCTCTCCGCCATATCCCCCACCCTCTTCACCAAATACTTCAAAGCCGCCAGAGACATCGCCGAACACGCGGTACTGCTACCAGACGGGTTTCGCTTCTCAGCGGGAGGAACGCGCAGAGACTGGACAGATGAGAGTACCGCGCAACTTCGCGCCTTCTACGCCGCCTACACAGATCTGAACGGGAAACTGCCCCTCGCGCCCTACCTCATCGCCACAATCAAACACCGCGCCGCCCTCACTTCGGGGAGCCTAACTCTCGAACAGGTGGCGAAGCAAGGACGCATTCACCCGCGTTATCTCCGTACACTGTGGGAGGTTCTGACAGGGACAACCGCCTCCTACCCGCTAGAGACGATTCGAGAGCAGTGGAGGAAGGCGACAGAAAGCGATGTTCCGACTCTAGTCAGCGCAATAGAGAGTTGGCAGAGTGCGCTTTGGCGAACGGTGCGCGTCGGAAGTTACGTTCAAAACATTGGGTTGAAGTACTCAGATAGCCCTTCGCGTCAGGTTCCCAACGATCCGACTGTAGCCGAAGTGCAGTCGCTACGCCTAACAGTAAAGCCCACACCCGGACAGAGCGAGACGGTCATATCTCTCGCTACCCGCGAGATGTCTCCTCTAGGAACGGGCGGAGCTGTCTGGCTGAACCCTCGCTTTGAGGCTCCCGGTAAACCTGCGCTTTTCCTTCGCAACTACGCCCAGTTTGGCTCCGCCTACGAGATAGAGTATCCCGCCGTATTCGCCAATAGCTCCCGATACCTTGCCGCGGCGAGAGAGGCGAGCCGCGATAGAGACAGCGACCCCGATAACATCGCCAAAAAGCAGGGGCTAGACGCTGAATTTTTAAGACGCTGGATAGCGACGCTAGATATTACCCGCCTCTCAAATGAGCTGAACCCAGACTACGCGGGGCGCACAGTTCCCTCTGTAGACCTAAAGCCATTGGATGAGAAGATGGCGCAAGATGTAAACCGCCCTGCGATACGCGGTTGGCAGAGAAAAGGGGCAGGTCTACCCGCGCTTATTACGAACTCCTCTGATACGCTGGAGAGGATACCCGGACGCGCCGCGCCGCATGGCGTGATGGTGCATCCCACCCCGCAAGAGTTTGTCGCGGTAGTCTGGACTAGCCCCATTTCAGGGGCGGTGCGCGTCACTGCGAAAGTGACCCACGCGCATCCCGACTGCGGCAACGGCGTAGCGTGGTGGATAGAGCAACGCCATAATGGACACGCAGGTATGCTTACAGAGGGGCTTTTACCGCTCGGAGGCGAGATTGCGACACAGCCTTGGGTACGGCGAATTGCAAAGGGAGACCAGCTGATTCTTGCGGTAGACGCGAAAGACGGTAATCACGGTTGCGACCTCACAGAGCTTGGGTTTACCATTACAGAGACGGGCGGAGCCGGACAGGTT
>JAPLCR010000059.1 GCA_026392135.1 Armatimonadota bacterium | reverse complement strand
GCTTGCCGAGCCGCTAACGAGCCGCTACGACGATATTATCGGCGTAGTTGACGCGCCCGGAGATTTCTCGACGCGCACACGCTTCTATTTTGGCGAAATCATGGACGAGAAATACGGCAAAACTTCCAAATGATAGACACACTTATAGATACGGGGCCCTTAGTGGCGATTTTTAATCGTAGCGACTCCCATCATTTAGAGTGCGCCTCGCTCCTCCGTTCCCTACAAGCACCTTTTCATACTACGTTGCCCGTCGTAACGGAGGCTATGTACCTATGTGAACGTCGTCTGGGATGGAAGGCGCAAGAAGCCCTCTGGAAGATGCTACTTAGGGGCGACCTGCTACTACACCACCCCTCTCCTCAAGAGTTGCTTCGCATGGCGGAGTTGATGGAGAAGTACAGCGACCACCCTATGGATTTCGCCGACGCTTCTCTTGTGGCTTTAGCGGAGACGCTCTCGCTAAAGCGCATCTTCACGCTGGATTATAACGACTTCTCCGCCTATCGTATGAGAGGGAACCGCGCTTTCACGCTTATCGGCGCACACCCTCTTCCGTAAGGGAGCATCTTGGAAACGCTCTTAAAGACACAAACGCGACGATTCGTTGTCCAACCCATAAAGGTATACTCAGAACAGTAAAAGGAGATTTGACCATGCTTTCACGACGGGAACTCTTGCAGGGGTTGGCGGGCGCGGGCATCGCTAGTAGCCTCTTCGCGCCACACACGGCGGAAGCTTCCGCACGGGGCTTTCGGTTCGTGCATATCACCGATTTTCATATTCAGCCGGAGTTGGGGGCGGCGGATGGCGTAGCGCTCGCTGTTAAGAAACTAAGAGCGTTGAATCCGCGTCCCGACTTTATTATTACAGGCGGCGACCACGTTATGGACGCGCTAGACGTGACCCGCGAGCGTGCGGAGACTCAGTTCCGGCTCTTCCGTGAAACGATGAAACTGCTTAGTAACGACCCGCCGGGAAACAAGAGGGAGGAGGACACATCACGAATTCCGAGTAAGTTAGATATTCCTATCTATCAGACTATCGGAAACCACGATGTGTACGGCTGGACGAAGAAGGATGGAAACGCCTCTACAGAGGCGGGCTACGGCAAGAAGATGTTTCAAGAGTGGTACGCTCTGAACCGCACATACTACAGTATCGACTTTTCGGATTGGCACTTTATTATACTGGACAGCATTCAGCCCAAAGCCTCCAACAGTTGGCGTGCCGAGATTGACGACGCGCAACTTCAGTGGCTGAAAGACGACCTCGCACAGGTGGGCAAAACGCGCCCCGTCGTTATTGTCACGCACGTCCCCCTTATGACGCTCTTTACTCAACTAACGGAGAGTACACTCAAGGTGAATAGCGATAGCGGGGTGGTTCGCAACGGCAAAGAGGTACGCGATATTTTTGTCCCCTACAACGTGAAAGCAGTACTACAGGGGCATACGCATATTGTGGAGGAGTGCATCTACACAGACACGCGCTACATCACTTCGGGCGCGGTCTGCGGCGAGTGGTGGAAGGGACCCCGGCTTGGCGTACACCCTGAAGGGTTCGCGGTATTTGACGTAAAGCAGAACTCGCTCAAGTGGGAGTATGTTCCTTATGGCTGGAAGGCACGTGCGAATTAATTGAGGGGAGAGTGAACCAGTGCGCGAAGTACGTTGGGAGCGAATGTTCCCAGATGAGCTGGAGCAGGCGTTTGCAAAGCGTCCGATAGTCTACTATCCGTATGGGCTATGCGAACCGCATGGTCCTCAAAACGCGGTGGGCTTGGATGCACTGAAAGCGCACGGCATACTCTGTAAGGTTGCGGAGAGGATTGGCGGCATTGTCGCGCCCTCCGACTACTGGCATATCCACGAGTTAGGCGGGTACGCGATTTGGTCACACAACTACGTCGGGCAACCGCCTCGCACATGGCTCACTGCGATTCCCCCTTGGCAGCACTTCAAGAATATCTGCTACCACGTTCGCATGGCGGATGTTCTCGGTTTTCAGGCGGCTCTCTTTTTCACAGGGCACTACGGACCCAACTGGGAAGACCTAAAAACTCTTCTTACGCTACTACAGCCCCACGTTGGAACACGGCTCTATGGTCTACCAGAGTTCGAATCGAATGTAAAAGGCTTCTACGGAGACGGTAAGTCAATAGGAGACCATGCGGGCAAGGTCGAAACATCCCTACTATGGGCACTCGAACCCGACTGTGTGGATATGTCGCGTCTTCCTGCACCAGATGCCCCGCCGCCTCACTTCGCCATGGGAATCACCGCACCAGAATCGAATCGTCTTGCAGGAGAGCGCATGGTGGCAGACCAGATAGACTGGTTTGAGAATAGAGTTGCGGAGCTCCTCGCAGACTATGAGGCGATTCAGCCTAATCACACGCTTCAGACTTTTGAGGACGTGGAGCGGATATGGGAGAGTGTCGGGCGCCCTGAACTGCCACATTTCAAAACGATGCAGGATAGTTGGAATGAGGATGCCGTTCCCCCAAACTCCAAGTGGTTTGCAAATTGGCGCGTCCCTAAACGCGATAACCTGTGAGATGCGTAGAGTGTTCCCTCCCTTTTGGCAAGAGCATTAGTTGCCGGTAGAGAGGTAGTAACGTTCACCTAGTTTCCAAAGTTGGAGAGAGGCAAGAAAGAAGACGATGCCCATCGTCGGGGCGAAATAGTGCCAAGTCTGAGGTTGAAGCAGGTCATGCTTCTCGAAGACCAACCCAAGAGGAAGGTAGTTGATACAGGCTATCGGCACAACAAAGGTGAAGCCCCATTTCAGCCAAGGGCGGTATATCGTCAGCGGATACTGCCCTGTCTCCACGCCGCCGTAAGTGAAAATATTGAAGACCTCCAACGACTCGATCGTCCAGAATGCCACCACCGCCTGTAACACCATTAGCCCCGTAAACAGAAATGCGCCCGCAACAATAGTATAGAGTATCAGCAGAACTTTCGCAGGAGTCCAGTGTAGTGTGAGATGGGTACAGGCGAAGGTCAGAACGACACACCCCTGTATGAGCCGCCCCACCCGCATCACTTGAACCTCACGGCAAGCCACTTGAAATGCCGTAGAGCATGGGCGAAGCAGAAGCCTATCGAAATCGCCCGACACTATCAGTCGGCTAAAAGTATCAAAGCCCCGTGCAAACCCCTCTGCAAGCGCGAATGCAATACTCACAACCCCATAAAACAGCGCGACCTCGGCAAGTTGCCAGCCCCGCAGGTTTCCAAATCGTGAAAACAGAGACCATACTCCCATAAACTCGATCAGAGTCATACCGAATTGCCCAAACGTCATCATTAGAAATGAGGTGCGGTACTGCATTTGACTGCGGATAGACATCCCTATCATGCGTCGATAGAGCAAAAAGTGGTAGCTTAGATTCGCAATTCGAGACAAGTGTCGGCTCCCTCTCAGAGTTTTGACCGCGCTATTTTCAGACATACCGCCCCTGAGCTAAGGTCGCGCCGGCAGTTTTCCCAGTTCAAAGCGGATACGCGCCATGACCTCGGCGTAGGGGAACCGCTCACCTGGGCACCATGTCTGCCACACATCGCTATGCCGCTTAATATGATCTAGGGGAATATTGTACTTCCGAACCATCTCTACAGAGAGTTTCACGAGTGCATTGAGCTGCTCATCGGTCGGGCTAGAAGGCTCCCACTTATGCCTGTCATGCCTAGAGAATGCGCCTACCATACAGATACCGAGCCAGTTATTGTGCTGTTTGGCATGGCTACCTACGCATAACTCAGGTCGCCCCGCCTCCACCTTACCATCTGGCAGGATCACATAGTGGTAACCTATGTAGTAGGTCTTTCCTTCAAAAACACGCCCCCAGTCCGGATGCGTCGTTTTGTGTATACCGTCTATTCGGGCGGCGTTGATCACTACTTTCCCCACTTTACCCGGTGTCTCTGAGTGATGAAATACAATTCCTTCAGGCTGGTAGCCCTTTAGAATAGGTTTTGGCTTTGGAACGACGGGAGTGGGAGTAGGGCGCGGGTATTTTGCACGCCACACACAACCCCCTCCCCATAATAGGAAAAAGAGAACGCACACTCCTCCCCCAAGTAGCCATTTATTGCGCCATTTTCGCAATTTGTTGGTGTCGCTATCCCCTCCCACACTATCACCCAAAATGCCATACATCTCAGTTTTCACCAGCCTTTGCTAGCACCTGCTATTTCTTCGCACTATTGTATTTCTTTGAGCATTTATTGTCAAGAGGTGACGTGAAAATCGGGAGCTTCAAGCGTGATGCGAGCAGGCAGTTTGAGATATGGAGAGACAATTTGAGAACAAATTCACAAAATTATT
>JAPLCR010000598.1 GCA_026392135.1 Armatimonadota bacterium | reverse complement strand
GTGGGAGTAGCTGTAGCGGCGGGAGCGGGTGCGGAGGGTGTGGTGGAGGCGGGGGGGGATTAGTGAAAAGCGACCTACCCATGTTAGGCGCGGGGCTAGGGTTTCGGGCTCCCTATCTCAGTGATCTGTTTTTGCATCGGGGAGAGGTGGACTTTCTCGAAATTATCGCTGACCACTATTTCGATGCCGTGCCTGAAAAAGAGCACGAGCTGGAGCTACTCGCCGATCATTTTGCGCTCGTCCCACACGGTCTCAGCCTCTCTCTCGGAAGTGCAGAGGGACTCGATAGAGCCTACTCTCAAAAACTGGTTGCGCTTGTCAACCGCCTTGCACCGCCTTGGTGGAGTGAACACCTCTCCTTTACCCACGCTGGCGGAGTTGAGATAGGGCATCTCACCCCTTTGCCCTACACTTGGGAGGCGGTGGAAGCGGTGTGCAAAAACATTCGCGAAGTCGCTCCACAGATGAACGCCCCTCTCCTCATCGAAAACATCACCTACACCTTTACTCTACCCGGCGCGGAGATGACAGAGGCGCAGTTCCTCACCGAGATTGTAGAGAGAACGGACTGCGGTCTACTGCTCGACATCACGAACCTCTACGTGAACAGCGTTAATCACGGCTTCGATATTGGGGCGTTTCTGGATGCTATTCCCCTAGAGCGTGTGGTTCAGCTACACTTCGTCGGTGGGGAGTGGCAGGATGGAGTACTCATAGATACGCACTCGCACGCTACTCCCGATGAGGTGTGGGAGCTGATGCGCGTTGTGTTAGAACGCGCCCCCGTTAAGGGCATTTTACTTGAACGAGACGAAAACTTGCCCCCCATTACCGAACTTCTAGGTGAATTACGAAAAACACGCGCCCTCTGGGAGGAATTTCGCCCGTGAGTCTCGCAGATACACAACGTCTCATTGCGCGTTTAGCAACTGATATTGAGCTTCACAAGGAATTTGTCGCGAATCCTATCGATGTAGGCGCGGGGTTTGGCGTACAGGCGGAGGAGGCTTATGCGCTCGCACTGGAGACCGCCGTACTTCTCGAACCGTTCGCCCGTTCGTTGGTTGGAAAACGGCTCAACGAAGTCCGAAAACTGTTACCACGAACGAGCGTCGCAATGGGTGGACGCTTTGGGAGCCTGTTTCGTAGTTTTGCACCCTCTTTTGTACCGCCAGGAGTAAAAAAACACGTGCTGGATGCTATCGCATTCGCGGAGTATCTCGAATCAAAACTCAAAGAGGAAGACAGAGCACTTGCGTGGATAGGGAGTTTGGCACGGTTTGAGGCGAATTGGCTGACGGCGAAAAGCCGCCCTTGCCTCCTGATACGCCGTTTTTATGGGTTGCGGTTTGAGGTGAATCAGAAAGCACCGCGTTGGACATTCGCGCTGTGGCTTCGCCTGCCCCGTCGCCAGACTATAACCTATTACCGATTTATTATCCGATAATGGGAGCAAAGAAAGGGAGGAAAATGCCCGAACTACGGCAGAAACTACTCGTACTCTATTTACATACCCCCGACCTTAATAGCCATGTCACCGCATGGGCTATTTACGATGGAACGGGAAAAGAGCATCACACTACAGGGGATAGCGACACCCCGCCCTACGGCTCCGTACTGGACGCTATGAAACAGGGTTGGCGGGTTATTCAGTTCCCGCAACTGTTTCCCGCCTATCCGGGAATGGAGTTGAGTACCTCGTACCTGCGATTTGAGTACATTTTGGAAAAGTTGGAGGAGATGTGACGATGGTAGACAAAAAGCATTTGCTGACCTCACTACAGATGGCGAGCTTTGTGGCGGACGGCTTTCTACGCTTCGACGAAATCGTGCCGGACGAGATAAACAGGGCGGTCATGCACGAATTAGATAACCGCATGATAAACTTTGGCTACGAACCGCAGGGGCAGCCACTTTCCAACCTATGGCAGAACTCGGAGGGGATTGGGCGGGTGATACGTATGCCGGAGGTTCAGGGGATAGTCCAGAGCCTATTAGGCACTGACCCGCTTTACGACCACCACTGTCCGCATCAGGTGGGACCTGGTCATCTGGAAGGGCAGGTGTGGCACGCCGACGCGATTATCGACACGCGCCAACATTTCGATATTCAACTCTTTTACTTCCCACACGATACTCCGCGTGAGATGGGCGGAACGATGTTTCTACCGGGGAGCCACCTGCGCCGTATTCATGAGACGGACATCGGTCGCTATCAGAACTTTGTGGGGCAACTTCCCGTGGTCTGTAAGGCAGGTACGCTTTTCGTGGGGCATCACGGGCTTTGGCACTGTGCCCAGCCTAACAAGACCGACCGACTGCGCTATATGTTCAAAATTCGACTGAACCCGACGGTGCGCCAGCTGAAAACGTGGAACACTGATGACTTGAACGACGAGAGCCTTCCGGGAGTTCTCTTCCGTAATCATCGCTGGTACGGAAACGATGACCGCCTCGAATATGTGAATCGCATTAAGTTCTGGCGATTCTTGATTGGCGATCCGCACTTTGACGCGCACTACTGGCTGACGCGCATCGAGAATATGCCAGAGCGCGTGCTTCCTGTGGGAGTGGCGTAAGGGGCTAGCGGAACCTCTTGTGGTTGCTCGATTCTAAGCCTTACGACGCGAAAACTCCTCCCCTGAAAATACAGGGGAGGAGTTTTCATGTTACTCTAAGTGGAACGGAACCAACGTTACAGTCTTGCATCACACGTTCCATTGCCGCTTTTGGTAGAGGCTAAGGAGGCGTTAGTCAGACAATGTCTACTTCGTGGACTCCGCGGTGTACGTTTCCGACAATGTAGGCGTGTTC
>JAPLCR010000179.1:18543-19775 GCA_026392135.1 Armatimonadota bacterium | reverse complement strand
CGGATTTCCGCGCCGTTTCCGAGGTTGCCGTTAAGAACTCGGCAGGGCTTGCCTTCTTCATGGGGAACCTCAGCGCCTACCTGCTAGGTTCTCTAAGAGAGCGTTTTCCCGATGCGGGCGTCTCCGACCTCAAGTCCTACTACCGGGGGCGGCGGTATGTCGCAGAGGTGTTAAAATGCCTACCGCATTTTGCGGAGGCAATTGTTTGTTCACAGGTCATGGAGCGGGTATCCCGGCTCGGCTGCATCCATTCTAGCCAAAAACACGCCGCGATGACCTCAGAATGAGGCAACGACAAGAGCCGAAAACAAGAGGAACAACACCAAAAACTACCCCGCCAGATGAGATTTCAAGCCATCCGTTGGCGAAGGTATTGCCATTTGTATGGCCCGAACCATGTGCCCTTGAGAGTATAAAGCCTCTTGATTGTTCCAAAAACGATAAAGAAATCGCTTTGATGGCGCAGTCAGTTTTCGGTGTGCTTTCAGGTCTCAATTTGGGTGGAGTGAATTACTTAAAAAGTCTTCTAGAAGCTAACCGTTCGCTCCAGTGCCGCCTCTTGGTTGTTCTACATCCTGCTTGCGTTACCAGTAAATCGGTTCTTACTGAACTTGAATCTGTGATGAATGCAAATGCAGAAACGGCGGTATTCCGACTATTTGTTGTACACTCCATAAAGGAAAGTCCCTCGAATGCGCTTTGCTATCTAGCAGAGGCGATGCCACCTGTTTTCACAATTGGTGGATCACACAATTTGGGTTCAGACGAGATTGTCGCTCAGCCCAATTTTACATTCTACGGAGATGGTGCATTGGTGGACTCATGGTCTAACTGGTTCAATTGGGCATGGAGCAAATCCGTTAGACTGGATTCCGAAACTGCCTCAATACCCCCATTCATGGTGGTGCAATTGACGGGGGAGGAAGAAAGGCTCTGGCAGAATTATATGTTAGGTTGTCACATGATTCCTGCGGACTCACCCTCACTAGAAGCAGAGGTGAACGAACATACGGGAAAGGTTGAATATTACAACAGCGCTGGAGTACCCGTTGCAACACCAACGGAAGAGCTCGGTTGCAAAACACTGGATGCTAACGTGAGCGAACTGGTTTCTATACTACAAGCCCTTTACCGCAGAGGTGCTCTAATGACGATTGACAAGACCACGCGACTGAAACCCTTCGATACTCCCATTAACCCGCGATGGTTCGGGATGGATAGCTTGCGGACTG
>JAPLCR010000179.1:16522-18521 GCA_026392135.1 Armatimonadota bacterium | reverse complement strand
GTGACGCGCACAGTCAGTTACCGTATCTCTGCTTTTGATAAAACGACATTGACAGAGTTGAACAATCTACGAAGCAGGGCGAATGATTTGCTCTCGAAGTTTACCTTCCCTTTAAGCGATGGTGTTCGTTGGATGCCTGATGGAGTTCGCAAGTTATTTATTGATGAGATTAAACGCAGTGATGAAGCAGGACGGAAGAGGTTTAAGGAGATTTGTGGTACCGACCCTGAAGAATTTGTCAATAAAAAGGCGAAGCAGATTGAAGAAGATGCCAACCGTATGTATCAGGAGCTACGTCCTAACCAGTTCCTTGATAGTGGTGCGATTGAGGAAATTCTCGGTACGCTAAAGGATAGACTAAAAGAAGCCATTGATAGTCCCTTCACCCCCAAAGTTACGTCCTCTATTGTAAGTTTTGAGTACCGAGATGAAAGCGACCAGACTTCAGCGTGGGGGCAAGCTCTGGTGTTATTATGCGCCATTGCCGATTTCCCCCGCAAGTGCGTTTCTGATCGCCATTTCATGCGAGGGTTACGTATCCGCGAGGAAGAACTGCTTATCGCTATGAATGTTCTGGATGATGCGTTCGTGCAGGACATAGATACAAGAGGCATAGTTAGGCGTGCAGAAGAGGAACTGCAAACGCTACAGAATATCATGCATTCCCACGCGGAACCACAAAATCGATGCGAGGCGATTTTGAAATTGATAGGTGGTCAACCGTATCACGAAATTGTTGCGCTATTACCGGATATTACCGCGAATACGGTTAGTGAAGAGTGCAGGATTTAAAGAGATGGTCATTGCTTAGGCTCATAAATAGCATCTTTCCAGCCGTTTGGCACATACCCCTCAAAGGTAATTAGTGGTTTCAGTTTTGGCCCAGGCTTAATGTCTATCTCATGCCCCTCTGCAAGCACAATCCAACCGCTTCCTGAGAATCGTCCACTTCTTGCAAGAGTTCTTCTACCGGACGCGCTTTTAGTTCATCCATTGTCAATGTTTTTGGTATCTTTGTTCCTCAAATAACAAAGTCCTACTTCACAACGAAGCAGGGCTTGAAAGTAGTAACTCACCTTACGCAGGGCTATCTCATTCCAGCCTCGAAAAGCGGTTGCTTTGAGGTTAGCGTGCGTAACATGAGGTAGTAAGCGAGATTAAGCGGAGAGGGCTTCGCGATGTTTTTCAGAGTCTGGAGAGAGTGTCGCCTGTGAGTACATTCCCGTCATATCGGTCTCTTCTACGCCGGGGGTGCGATACATGAGAAAGGCGAGGGCTTCTTCAGGAGTCATGCTTTGGATAAATTCCACTGCCTCACGAATAACCTCGGGACTATGAGGATCACGCTTTTTCAGTTTCATACTGACCTCCCTTCGCAACATGAGCTATTTGAATTGTACCAGAGAAACGTAAGTATGCTACTCGAATCTCGAACTGCAAAATGGGTACGTGCCTTCTTCATAATCTTGGGGGCAGGGTAAATGGAACCGCCTTTCGCAAAACTACCCCGCTCTGTCTGAAAAGCATTCACGGTACGCTGAGCTGTGCCACGACAATAAGCGCCGATGATGAACCTATCCAGAAAGTGCGCTCTCCGGCTTGTATTCTGTGGAGTGTTTACCGTCCATTTTACCAACTCCGCCAATTGGGAACGACAAGCGTAGACCTTGTGGCGAGCCTTGATTTGTTAGCAGAGATGGAAGCCCATCCTATGCTGGAACTGAGCCTCAAGAAGATGGGATTTAACCGATATAACGTGGAATAGAACCTATTTCAATGTATACCCCTTTTTCAGAGTGTAGTGAAAAAGGTATAATGCGTGAAAATGAAAAGAAACAATGCCAGTCCCCATAACCATGAGAGCATTATGAAGTCCCTTGTGGACTTTGTAAGCCGCGTGCCTGGATTGAGCGTCCAGCAGACTCTTCACGCTCCTCAGAACTCGATCCGAGGTTATCGCCCCGACTTAGCGTTGGATGTGACATTACCGCCTGACGAT
>JAPLCR010000179.1:0-16468 GCA_026392135.1 Armatimonadota bacterium | reverse complement strand
AGTTGAATCCATTCGTCATGCCTCTCCTTCCCTCGTAGAAGCGGCTCTGGCTATGCTCCTACAGTATGTAGATACTGGTGAACAGGAGCAGAACGAAAGCCTGACTATAACCCCTGTGCCCATCCTCTTTGCGCCCTACCTCAATGCTGCCACGATTGTCCGATGTACAGAGGCTGGAGTTAACTGTGTGGATGCCGTCGGTAATGGTCGGGTTGTTCTCAGCACACGCACCTATATTGAACGTATGGGACAGCCGGAACCCACAGAACGTCTGAAAGCGCGAGCCAGTCTGTTCACTCCTAAAGCGGAGCGTGTTCTGCGCGTCTTATTAAACGCTGTAGGAGCGATACATTATACATGGCGCGTTCAGCCGTTGGCAGAGGAGGCGCAGGTCAGCATCGGACAGGTTGCCCGCATCAAGGATGCCCTACACGAGCGAGGCTTTATTGCGGAAGATTCGACTGTCCGTCATCATGGCGGCTTCCATCTCACCCATCCAGAAGAACTGTTGAAAGAGTGGGCTACCTTCGTCCGCACGAAGAGAAACCGACAGGGTGTCGCCCATACCTATCATGCAGTGGACTCCGTGATGGAACTGAAGCGAATGCTCAATCGCAAGATACCAAACCACTACGATAAGGTCGCACTCTCAGGGCTTTCCGCCGCGGATCAGTATGCCCCCTACGTCGTTTCACCTCGTTTTACTGCCTATATCATTGAGGAGGGAGAGGTCACTTTAGAACTCATGGAGGAGGCGTTGGACCTGCAATCTGTAGAAAGCGGCGTCAATGTTGTATTGACCATCCCCCATGATGAAGGAGTGTTGTATCTACCCAAAGATATAAGAGATGAGTTCAAAGAATCGCTCGCCGGTGTACAGCCAGTATCGCCTATACAGGCGTATCTTGATATGCAGTCTCTGGGTGGCAGGGCGGAAGAGGGAGCGCAACATCTTCTGGAGGAGTATTTACGTCCTCGCTGGCACAAGAGTTGATACCAGGGAGGAACACAGATGAACGGTGAAGAGGACCTGCCAACGGGACCGGATGTCAGGTCAGACCTCTTACGTGCGATTGAGGCGGTGATACTGGAGTTGGCAAACATCCTGAGCGATTACCGTGATGCCTTTGTGGTATCTGGCGGACTTGCCCTGCACTTACTCTACCCGCCACGAGCGCCACAACATTCCACAGGCATAACCAGCAGTGCAGAAGAAGAGCCTTACGAACGCCTCACCAAAGATGTTGACCTGATCCTCAACGTACTCTTGCTGGAAGAGATGTTTGACGACCGTATGCAAGCGATAGGTGAGTTGCTGATGGAAAATCACTGCCGAGCCGTTTTGCCTCTGGCTCCGCTGATTCGGAGGTATTAGCGCACCTATCCGCTCTTCAGGAGATTACTCCTGCCCCTCTCTATGGAATTGATCTGGTATTGCTTCAGCCCCAGATGGTGACGTTGAGCGGACTAACGCCAAAAAGGGAGCGTTTGGATAACATACCCGTGCAGGTGGTTGACCTCGCCATGCTGATATTGGTGAAGGCTATCGCTTTTCAAGACAGACTAAACAAGCATGAGGGGAATCCAGAAGGAGAGAGGCATCTGTTACAGGCGGCGAAACACGCTTATGACATCTCTGAATGCCTGCGCCGTTACCTCGGCGGTATGGAAGTTTTAGCAGAGCGGATATCTCCCCTCTGGTTGATGCAGGGCGGAACGGAGCAGGCGCAGATAGATGATGCATTGGAGTGCCTTCGTGTCCATTTCACAAGCCCGACTGCTAAAGGTCCAAGCCTTATGGTTCGAGAGGAACGTTATCAGTTAGACGGTGAGAACGAGCGGATGGTTGCCCGGAGGCAAGTTTCTCGGCGTGTCGAACGGCTTTTACGTCTGCTGGAGGAGCGAATGAAGCCTCTGTTATAGGCGAAACAACCTGATTGTCTTATTTTTTCAAAACAGCACGCCAAAGAGCATAAATAATTCACAATAAGGTATAATAAAGGTGAAGGTTTGCTCAATCTTTGAGGTGAAGTCTCTTAATCAGCTGGCCCAGGGTTCGAGTCCCTGACGACCCATTAACCTGTTGGTTGAGAGACCTTGACAATTGTTGTCACTTCCTGTAAACCTGTAAGTGACTAACAAGTAAGGTCATCTCACATGGACACAGATTTCACCTCCGTAACCTGGGAAGAGGCACTAAAAAGCTTCCTTCTCCATCTCAAAGCCGTTCGCGCCCCCAAGACCGTAGACTACTACCAGAAGGAGTTAATTCTACTGTTGCGGTGGGCGAACGTACAGAACATCCCCCTCGAACGCTTCGGCAAACGTCATCTTGATGAGTATCTCGTCATGCGTTCCGATAGCGGCAAATCCCAATCCACCCTCCATCACGATGCGCTTACCGCCAAGGTCTTCATGAAGTGGTGCGCTCGAAACGACCTCATCTCACGCTCCCTTCTGGCGGATTATGAGGTGAGAGCCGCTCCTCGACCCAATATGTATATGCCCACCGAAGAGGACGTTCCCAAAATCCTCTCCGCTCTGCACGACATCTGGGATCCCAATAAGAACACAGACGCTCGCTACACCTCCCCTACCAAACGCTCCTTCCATCGGGAACGCAACTACGCTCTGGTTATCGCACTACTGGACAGTGCCTGTCGTATAGGCGAGGTACTCTCCTTGAAGCAAGAAGACTTTCAGCATACGAAGGTCATGGTGAAAGGGATAGAACGCGCCGTCTGGCAGATTACCATCCGCAAGAGCAAGGGACGCGAACCCCGCACTATCCCGATGTCGAAAGACGGTGCGGATGCGATACGCAACTGGTTGACGGTGCGAAACCGCGTTATGAAGAACGTCTCGAAGGAAGACGACGAGGGCTACCTCTTCATTAGCGAGACAGGCGGGCGGATTGACGAAGGGCGATTCCTGAAAACGCTCAAGAAGTCTATTCGATATGCGGGGCTGACGGATGACATCACCTTGCACAGTCTACGGCGTTTTTCTCTGAACCAACTCTCCAAGATAGATGTGCTTGCCACGCAACGCATTGCCGGACATAAAGACACCAAGACCACGCTTATCTACACGCGGTTAGACTCAGGGCATCTGGTGGACGCTCACGAACGCGCTAGCGTGGTGGGAAATGTGCTTGCAAGCAAACGGGCAGACAGAAAGAAGCGTCTGGTTTAGTTCTTGTTGGAACACATTGCGCTGGGAGGCAGGAGGGCGGAAAGAGACTTTTCTCCTGCCT
The DNA here is from genome assembly GCA_026392135.1 of Armatimonadota bacterium. GTDB lineage: Bacteria > Armatimonadota > Chthonomonadetes > Chthonomonadales > Chthonomonadaceae > CAIJLM01. The sequence continues at coordinate 13,212 of JAPLCR010000179.1, read as the reverse complement.
GTCTCCACCCTTCATAAGCGAACCCTGGTTCCTGTAGAGCTTTCATGTCCGCGAACCAGAAGCGAGGCGTCATGTCTGGCTTCGCGTGTCTGGCTATCAGGTTGGCGAGAGCGTCTCGCCGCCTCTCTGTGGGAGTGAGTGTCAGAATACGAGCGTTCTCATAACCCGTTGTCGCTTTCAAGCAGGGACTGCGGTACAGGTTGTCATAAGCCTGTAGTTTCTCCTTCCACCGTTTGTCCCCCCGCTCCGTTCCCCTGTCCACCTCCACTATCCCTACGAGTTTGGAATCGCCTAAGTGCAACACAAACCATGCGTCAGGGCGAACGATGTTCCCGTCTCGCTCCTTCATATCGAAATACGCCTCGGTGCCATCCTCCCACCGCACGAGGTTCCAATCCTCCCTCTCCCGCGCCGTCCGCTCTAACCAGACTCGCACATCCCGTATCGCCAACTCATGCGCCAGAAACAGACTGTTCTGGGGACCATATCTGCGCGGAGGCGTCAGGCTTTTTGTCCAACCCTCCTCGTAGGCGACACGCACTCCCAGTTTGGAGAGGACGTAGACGTTAGGAGCGGAGCCGTAGAGCAACCGAGCGTCGTTGGTCTCGCCGTCATCCGCAAGAACTGCACGCGAGATCGCGACATTCTCCACGAACCCGCCGTCGAAGAGGTCTCGCGCATGACGACGCGCCTGCTTGGGAGCAAGTCCGCTTAGAGCCGTGAGTTGCGGGAGGCTAATCACCTCGAACTCCGCCACGTAGCGCATAAACTGACGCTTCAACGGCGTCCACGCAATGGGATGGAGCGTCTTGTGTCGCTCGTAACGGCGACGACGCTCTGAGGGTTTAGACGAGGCTTCCATCTTTGGCACTCTCTCCTGTTTCGGGTAGCGCGGGGGCGGGCGGGTTTATGAGGTTCTCCATGGCGGCTTCTCTCGCGTCCAGCATCGCGTCCAGAGAGCCCTGCCCGTTGTGGAGTTGAGAACGGCGAAGTATCTCCGCAGTCGGCGCGACGCATTCAGAGACATGGGCTATCTTGGCGACCCCCGCCTCCATGCCAGAGACCCACATCACCGCGTGCTGGACGGGCAACTCCTGTATCGTCTTCGTCCAGCCGCGAACTACGTCCGCTTCGCTCTGGCGGTCTACACCGGAGATGTTGGGGCGAGGGAACGTCACACAGATTTGCAGGGGAGGTCCAAACTCGAAGTGCATACTGTCCGTTTTCGCCCCCTCCACCGCGCTCTCCAAGGCTATGGGGGCGGATGTGCTTTTTGGTTTCAAATAGAGGCGTGGTGAACCCGCAAGGCTGGCGAGACGGCGAAGAGTGAGCAGTCCGTAGGGCTTGCTGAGTTTATCGCCATACTCTCGCAACCACTGCGTCTTTCGTACCTGCAACTCCCTCCCCTCCGCGTTCAGGATGGGACTCTTCCAGGTCGTCGTCGGCTCCGGCTTGTTTTTGGTAGCCGTCTCCATTTTCACTTTCACCCGTGAGATGTGAGAGCCGCTATTGACCGCGAGAGCGGAGGCGACGATACGGGCGTCCGCGTGCCCCAGACGGAAGAACGCCTTCACCGCGACATTGGAGAGGAGGGTGGTTCGGAGTTCAGGGGAGAGTTGCTCCAGGTGCTGACAGGCGAGTATCCCCCGCAACCCTCTGGAACGCCCCACCGTCACGATGTCGTTTATCGCGTGACCCACGAACCGCTCCATGCTCGCCAGTTCGTCCAGAGCCAACACCACTGGCACAGTTCCCGTCGTTCGCATCGCAGTTCGGAAGAGCGTGTTCGTGAGCAACCCCGCTAAGAGGCGCGTACTCTCCTCTCCTAACACCGCCCGGTTGAGGTTGACGAGAACCACCCTCTGCTCCGCCCACAACCTCTCCAGATGGAGCGTGTTCTTCTGAGCGCAGAGCAGGGCGCACAGAAATGGGGAGCGCAGGAGTTCCCGTACTTTGTTGAGGACGGGAGCGACCGCCGCCGTCCTGTCGGAACGCGCCCATGCGTCGAACTCATCTTTAAAGTAGGCACGCGCCTGACGGTAGGCGAGCGACTCGGAACCATGCAGAGGCGTCGCCAGAAGCGCGGAGCGGTACCTGTCGTTCTGGAGGAGTTTCACCATCTCCACCAGCGAGAGTTGGTGCGTCCCTATGACAAACAGCGCGTTGGTGAGCAGGTCTCCCAGTCGGGGTCCCCACGATGTCGCGCTCTGTTCGAGCATGGAGACGAAGTCGCTGACCGCCTTTTGCAGGGACGCGCCGCCAAGAAAGGGGTTCCAACCGGGCACGCTCTCGGTAGAGGCGGGGTCGAGGACAAGAATGTTTTCAGGGGGTATGTTGTTGGCGACGGCGTGCGCGAGTATCTTCTCCGTCAGTTCGGCTTTAGGGTCAATGAGCAGAATCGAGCAACCCTGTCGAATATGTTCCGCGATGAGATGCTCCATGAGGCGGGACTTCCCGCTCCCTGTCGCACCGCAGAGAAGCGCGTGTCTTGCGAACTCCGCGTCTCCAATCTCGACTTCTCCTTGTTGCAACGAAGCGGAGGCGAGAAGCGGCTCTCCGACCTGACGCTCGATATAATCTCGAAACCAGGGCGTGTGGAGGTGTGGTTTGAGTTCCGCATCCTCGCACAAAATGACGCTCTCCTTCCGCCGCTGTTCTTCCCTCCACTGCCCGATTCGTATCATCTTCTGAACTCCTTTTCTCCCCCCTGTCTCCTGCACCGGACGCATGATGCGAGCGATGCAAGAGAGAACAGGATAAGGAGGGTAGTAGCACGCGAAACATCGCCGATTCAAACGAGGAGACTTTGGGAAGGTTCCCGATAGACCCTCCCAAAGTCCTACAGAATGTCACGAACTAGCGCCCGTTTCTTGCGGTTCGGAGCATATCGTCGAGGCAGTGGTCTAGCTCGTCAACGACCAGCGACGGGTACTCCTCACTCAACTCCTGCTTCCACTCTTCACGAGCGCGAGCCGCCTCTGCGGGAGATTTCGACCCGATATCGGCGACAGCGCGAAGGACAATCGCCTCGATATGTTCGTCTGAGATGAACGTCGCGAGCGTCTCTGCAACGTCACTAGAGGAGTGTCTGCGTTGGGCAAGCGCGAGGCGATGCTCCATAGGAAGGAGTTGGGTGTGCTGGTGGTCGCGTAGATGCGCCTCCGCCACTTCCGCACCGAGGGCGAGGGTCGCCAACTCCTGTCGCGCCTTGAGTTCCAGACGGAGGGTGTCTACCTGCGCGGTTATCGTCTGTTGCTTCGCCTTGTGGATGCGGTTGTAGATGACAGCATCCTCCTCGGAAGTCTGCGCTTTCTTGCCCATGATGAGCCGCCGCCACCAGATAGGCTGTCCCACAGGCGCGTCCGGCATGGACTTAGGAACAGGGACAATGTCTGGCGTGTTCTTGTCGACGGGAATGAGTTCCGCTTTGGCACTCTGGTTGAACTTCATAGCACTTTTCTCCTGTGCGCTCTCGTGGGAAAGGAAGGCTCCCCGTCAAACGAGGAGTCTAGGGTCGTTCAACGAGTTGTGAGCGCGACGCGACTCGGTGAACGTGGGAAGTAAAATGTGAGAGAGAAGGGCGTATTTCTACTGGGGAGAGTTGTCTTCTGGAGGGCGTGATTTTAACAACGCTTTTGCTTTGGCAATCATCGCCTCTACGGTGGCGGGCAAGAAGTGAACCATCCCCTCCCTGCCTGCCACGGCTATCCACCTTTTGTCGGGGGAGAACTGCATCGTCATAGGTTCGTAGACAAGAGAGCGATACGTGACATAAGAGGCGCCTGAGGCGTTCTTGCGATATGCCGCGACAGCGTCCGATATACGCCACAGCCGCAAAGTATGGTCTGCGCTTACGGTCGCTATCTCGTCTCCGTTTCGCGAGAAACAGGCGGCCAGCACCTCACGCGAATGCTCTTGCAACAGGGCGACTTGCTTCCAATTTTTCGTGTCCCAGAGTGTCGCCACGTCGTTTGGATTCGCGAGAAGGAGATATTCGCCGTTGGGAGAGAAGCTAACGGAGTAGACTCCTCCCTGATACTTGGCGTTCACTCTGCCAATCCGCTGGATGAGACGACCTGTTTTTGTCTGCCAGATGCAACAGGTTCCATCTGCGGAGGCGGAAGCCACCCGTTCACCATCTGTTGAGAAGACGGCTCGACGCACGGATTGCGTATGCCCAACGAAACTCCGAGCGAGTCTCCTCTTTGCAATATCCCACAGAAGGACGTTTCCCCGCTCATCCGCAGAGAGAAGAGACTTCCCGTCTGGAGAGTACGCCAGAGACCGAACGGGCGCATTCGTAAACTGGAACTCCACTTCGGGCTTATCGATGATTTTTCTCGCCAACTCTTTTCGGGGAAGGCGGGTTATCCAGAGGAGGCCGTCCTCGGAACCGGATGCAAGACGCTCCCCATCTGGAGAATAACAGACCGCATTGACGCCTGCTTTATGTCCGTAACGCGTCCAAGTGCGCCAGTCATTCGGCAACTCCCAGTCCCAGCCCAGAGCGTTCCACTCATCGCTTCCTACCGCCATTTCATGCCGCTTTTCAGAAAAATCCAGAGAGCGAATGGGACCGCTCACCCCGGAAAAGACAGGGAGCGTCAACTCCCAGACCTCCGCGACTTTGTCCGCTCCCGCCACGACGACATGGTGCGTCTTTTCGTCGAAGGATATGGCGTATATCGCTCCCTCCCGGCGCGGCAACGTGTACATCGGGCGCATGGTCGCCGTGTTGTTCCAGATACGCGCAATCCCGTCTTCTCCTGCGCTTCCAAGCCAGAAACCGTCATTAGAGGAGGCGAGAGACCAGACCCCCTGGTTATGCCCGGTATACTGAAATGCGATATTGGAGCGGTGGAACTGTTTCACGTGATTCCCATCTTCCTGTGCTGTGGCGTTTCTTAGATTCCAAGCGTAGACGCTTCCATTTTGAGCGGAAGAGTACACCGTATCTCCAAAACGATGTATCTTCGCGCAGTAGACCCTATCCATAAAGTAGCCCGTCCCGAATGCCTGAAGCCCGGAGAGATGTCCGTCAAAGTTCGCGAGGAGCCGCCCGCTCTCCACATCCCATACCTTCACGGTTCCTTCCGCCCCTGTCGACACGAGTTTTTTGTCATCGTCTCCAAATGCTACCGAGTAGATAGAACCGACATGACCGCCCTGCATCCGTCGAAACGTCAGAGTCTTCAAATCCCAAATCAGGGGTGAATACAGCCCGTTCTGGACTTCCGAGGAGGAGGCGAGAACGTTTGCGCTTCTTCCTCCAAAGGAGGCATTTAGGTTTCGCGCATTGACAGCATTTTGCGAGGCGGAGCGGGGGATCTCCAAAACAGGATGTTCTAGCAAGGGACGTCTATCTTTTGCATCCCATATCATAATGCCTGTCGTGTCGCTAGTAGTGAGAATGCGCGTTCCATCTGACGAGTACTCCGCGACATGGATGTTCTGTCGCCCCTTTTGATGTGGTTGCGCGCGTAGTTTTTGGAGGCATCTTCCGGTAGCGGCATCCCAGACATAGGCGTACTCCCCTATGCCAGCGGTGAGGATGCGGGTTCCATCCGGTGAAAACGTCGCGCAGGTGACGGGCATGGGATGTTTCAGTTGCAGTCGTCTCATTAGCCCGGAAGAGAGCGTCGTCGCCAGTCCCTGAATCGCGATAGGCGGAACGGGGCTTCCCTGTCGGCGCGCCGCGCTCATGGAACGCAAGGCGTATTTCAAGCCTTCCACCTCCTGTCCGGGTTGTTTGCCATACGCATCCGCGAGAGTTCCCATCTGCTCGGTGATAGCTCTGGCGTTTTGTTGGATAGAGGCTCTATCTCCCTGAATTTTACGCTCCAATCCTGACTGCACCTGCCGCAGGACGCTGGTCTCCTGTTTTGCAAGGTTGAACTTGCCTTCCGCAAGCGTTTGGGAACTCTGCGCGAGAGCGGTCGCCGCTTCCGCCGCCTTTTTCTCTCGCTCGACGCGAAGCCGCTCCTGACGCAACTTCCGGGTGGCTTGCTCGGCTTTCAGGTAGTCGCCTTGCGCCTTTGTCGCACGGCTATTCGCTTGAAAGACATCCTCTTTAACAAGGCGATTCTGGTAGTACAGCCCGCCTGCAATGGCGAGAATGCAGACGACTCCGCTCCAAATCAGGGAGACGCGAACGAGGGCGCGACGGACGGCGGCTCTCTGGCGACGTAGTTCCGCGTCGGGCAGACTCTCTTCTATCCACAGTCTGTCGAAAGCGTGGGCGTAGATACGGTTGCGAAAGCGCAACACGCCTTTACCGCCCTCCGGGAAGACCCGCGCGACGCCGGAGAGGAGTAGTGTCGCCATATGCGGATTCGTCGCCTCGTATATCACGGGCGGTCGACGCAGGGCGATACGCCGTAACAGGTCGAGAACATCGGCGACGCTCGCCTCTTCGTAGAGAAGACGTTGACGCACCGAACTCAGGTTGGAGTCCTCGTACCGCGCATGGGGATTCGCCCACAGTTGACGATAGAGGCTGTCCGCCTCTTTCGGGGAAGCCTCGCTCTTCGCCAGTTCCGCGCACAACCTCTGGGTAAGATAGGGATGCCCGCCCGTCCAGTAGTGAACTCGACGCAACAGAGCGTGACGCGCCGACAAACTCCCGGACAAGCCCTGTGCGAGCGGGAGTATCTCTTCCAGTTCAAAGTCGTTGAGAACAATGCGCCGCCCGATATTAAAAGGGGTGGTGAGAGGGTTCTGGATAAGGCGCTCCGGGCGGATAACTCCAACGAGGCAGAAGGTCAGGTTCTGGAAACGCGGGTCCCGAGTGCGGCGGTTGTAACACTCGCGGATGGCGGCGAAGAACTCGTCTGCGGAAAACGGCAGACTCTGCACGGCGTCCAACTCGTCTACGAAGAGGACGGTTGGAGACGCGCCTTCCGCCAGAAGTATCTCTTGAATGGCGGTCACCCAGCGATACAGGTAACCAAGATGGGAGTGACTCTGCCAGCACGCGAAAAGCTCCTCCTCGCACTGGAGTTGTTCGCCAATCTCGGTGAGCATATTGAAGTACCACTGCTCGATACTGACGTGTTGCCCGTAGACGCTGAGGTCGAGAGCGACGACGCGAGTTCCTCTCTCCTGAAGCAGTTTCATGGCGCGGACGCAGAGCGAGGATTTGCCTACCTGACGTGCGTCCAGAATGTAACAACACTCTCCGGCTTCCAGAGCCTCTAACAACTCTCTGTCCGCGGCGCGCTCTATGTAGGAGGGCGCGTCCGGGAAGAGCGAACCGCCCGGTTGAAAGAAGAGGGAAGGCGTCGTTTTGACGGAGTTCATCTGCTCATCTCCTCAATGCAACGTAGATAGAGCGGGCAACGAAATCGGGGGCGCTGGGGCGAACCGAGAAGCAGTCCCGCTCCGCGCAGGCGGTAGAAGTCGCGCTCTTCACAAGAGGCTCCTTCCAGAGCGTGTTGCAGTGTCGGATGCAGTTCCGTCTCGTTTCGCAACCACCGTTTCCAGCGGGAGAGATGGTCGCCGAAAACGCCCTCCGTGCTACACGCTCGCTCCAAAATCTCGTTCAGAGACGCCTTTTCTCCCGCTATCGCTTGCAGAGCGCGATTCCACAGGGCGGGGTGTCCGCCGAGCAGTTCCCAGAGACCTTGGAGTTCAGCGGGGGATGTTAGTGGATTCCCGTACTGTCGATTCAGCGTCTCCGCTTCCGGTTGCGTGAAGTCCTCTAACTCTATCTTCTCGCCCATATTGAACGGCGACTTCTCCGGGTTTTTGGCGTACCAGTGAGGTTCCTGAGTACAGAGGATGACGAGGGTGAGATTGCCCCAGCCGCCGGACAGACGGTGCGTGCGCTTGTTATGCCATGTGCGGAGGTCGGAGAAGAACTGAGCGCAAAACTCGTGCGGAATGAGCCGCTCGATGGAGTCGATCCCCCAGACGAGCCTGCCGCGCAAAACGGGAAAAACGTGGCTTGCGAGGAAGCGTTCCAGGTTGCGGTGTCCCAACATGACGGGCGCCCACTGGTTTGCGGGGTCGACATCTAGTCTCAGTTCCGCCGCGATCTCGTAGGCGAGGCGCAGGTAGAGGGCGTTTAGGGAGACAAGGTCTTCGTCCTCAAAAGAGTCGAACGTGGTGTAGAGCGTCCGCACTCCCGCCTGCTGCATCTTCTGGAACCCCTGAAAGAGCAGGGCGGATTTACCCGTATAGCGCGCTCCCTTGACGATGATAGGGCTGGTCTCATTCTGGTACGCCTTATCCAGCAGGCGGTCGGCTCCGCGTTCGACATAGATGGCGCTTTCAGTCCGACGCGAAACGACACTCCTGTTCGCGGTTTGCGCCTCCTGCATGAGCCGCGCGATTTGAGTAGGAATAGGGCTCTGTATCTTACGCATCCACTCGCAAACGCCGCGATAGTAGCGGGCGGCTTCCGAGAGTCGTTCCGTCTGGATAAGCGCATAGAGGTAGAGATAGGCGTACCGTTCACTGGGCTTGCGAAGAAGCAGAGGATGGCTCAGGAGACGCGCGACAGAGAGATAGTCTTCGCTCTCGAAATAGAGGTCGGCTCCCTGCTTTATCGCCTTGACGAACTCCTGTGAGAGTCTTTCGCGGAGGTCCTCCACCCACGGCTCGCTCCATCCTTCTAAAAACGAAGGCGTAAAGAGCGTCTCCATCTGCAGGTAGTCTTTGCCTTCCAGGGCGCGGCGATAGGCGACATAGTCGCACTGCTCTGGCGCGAGGCGCAGGCAGTAGTGTCCTTTTGAGTTTTCCAACGCCCCTTTTGCCTCGCCTAAGAGACTCCTTAAGTAGTAGATGGCGCTATGCAACACGTCATCCCGATAGTCCTGTTTCTCTTCCGGCTTCCAAATCGCACTGATGAGGTGTTCGATTTTCACCCATGCATTCGCGTGAAGCGCGAGGTACGCCAGCGCCTGGTCGGAATGGCGTTTGTGAAGCCCTTCCAGAGGTTTCTCGTGGAGCGAGGCGGCAAAGGTTCCGAATACCTTGATTTTAAGCGTGTTCAATCTCTGTGTTCCTCGTTCGGGAGCGCGTTCGCTTTCTTGCAATCATAGTACCCCTCGTGCAATTGTATTGCGTCCGGTCAGCGCAAGGTTATTCTTCCGTCAGACCTGGGTCAGACTTCGCCTCCTGTCGGGCGCTAGCGGCAGGGATGTTTCCGTGATACCGGCTGGCGAGCGACTGCGCGAAAGTCGTTGGCACTTCTATTACGGCAGGAAGGAGTTTAGCGTAAGTGCGTCGAAACGCCGACAGGGGTAGGAGAGGGGCGATATAAGGCATGGGCATCGCAACTCATCCAGCAGAGAAATGAAGGAGAACGCAATGTCAACAAGAAGTCTTGCGGCTAGGGAGAATAGAGACGGCTCGTTCGATAGCGTCTTCATAAACTTTGGAGAGCCGAACCGAGTCGGCGTTATATTGACCCGTTATTACAACGAGGAGAGTCTTGTGAACGCTCTTCTCGCCCTCGGCAACCTCTCGCATATCGACCGAGCGATAGGCTATAAACACTCCTTCTCTCAACCACGCGCTGGATGGTGTATCGCTTTTGCGCGGGACAGGGACGAAGAGAATCAGGAGCCACGCCACTCCGAAAATATACACGACCTGGTGGAGAGGGCGCGACATCTTTTCATTCACGATGTGTTTGTATGGACGGTGAACCCGCAAACGAGCCGGAAAGCGTGGGCGAAAGTGAAGACGCCGGAAGAGACCGAGCAGACTACAAAGGCTATCGTAGACGAGCTTTTGCATAGCCTCCACTCTGGGGCGGTTCTCCCGCTGGGCATTCCGCTGGAACTCGATTAAGCCTTGTCGAACTCCATGATGGACTAGCGTTTATAAATATGGGCGCGATGCCACGCAATCGCTTCGAGGGCAGGAGCGTATTCAATTTGGGCAGGCAGAAGTATCCTTGCTTCGACTCTGAAATAGGAAGGGGCGGAGCGCAAACGGGGCGAAGCCACTATGGTGTAGGCATCCGAATTTGACGCCAACGCCTTCCCCAAAAAGCCAAAAACTTGACGGCATTTCATACGATACCAGCGGGCTATCTGTAGGGTTATCGTAGGGGTTTCTGATAACCCCTGCCATTGCCCTATCCTTTGAGAGGAGAAAATGTGAAAAATCGAAGTGGTTTTATGCGTAACTATCCTCTATTTACTCTTCCTTCCTTGCGTCACTCATCGCTCTTCTCAGATACCAGAGGGGCGGCAGAGAGAGGGGCATAAGAACCCGTATAAGAAGGCGATACGGTAGAGACAGTTTTTCGCGGCGGCGGCGCAGGTTTTTGGCGACCCATGTTACTGGTTTTTTGCGAGTCGTTTCGTCGCTTCTAGCGTCTCGCGGGAAGTCAATAATGCCCCTTGAAAGTCTTTGGAATCGGAGTTCGCTCTGCCCGATTCGGCTTGTCCAACGCTTCGGTCAATCAACAACTGGCGAGACGTTCTCGCCGTTTTCGGGTGAGGATTTCCTCATGCCCTTCGTCTTTTCTTTATACCCATAGGGTAAGTATCTGTTCCTCAAATAACAAAGCCCTGCTTCACAGAGAAGCAGGGCTTGAAAGTAGGTAAGAAGTGTTAAGCGGAGAGGACTTCAGGCTGTTTTTCAGCATCCTGAGAGAGCCTTCGCTCTTGCGAAAACATTCCCGTCATATCGGTTTCTTCCACGCCGGGAGTGCGATACGTCAGAAAGGCGAGGGCTTCTTCAGGAGTCATTCGCTGTATCATTTCAACGACCTCCTGAACAACCTCAGGGCTATGAGGGTCACGCTTTTTAAGTTTCATATTGACATCCCTTCACAACACGCGCGAGATTATCTACTTGAATTGTACCAGAGAAACGTGAAGTACGCTACTCGAATCTCGAACCGCAATTTGGGTATGCGCTTTCTTCATAATCTTGGAACCTGGGTAGATGGGGTCGCCTTCGGCAAAACTACCACGCACTGTCTGAAAGGCGTTCGCGGTACGCTGGGCAGTGCCGCGACAATAAGCGTCAATGATGAATCTATCCAAGAAGTGCGCTCCCCGACTTGTATTATGCGGGAGCGCTATATCGTCCGTAGTGTTAGCGAAAGAATCGTAGACGCGAAGCAAGTCTGGGATATGCTCGACATCCAAAAGGTTCAGACACCTTCCCAGTCGGATGGTAGATTGCAGAACGGCAGGCTCGCCACCCTCTCTAGCGCACTTTAGGGTTGCCCACTCTAGCGCACGATAAGGGGCGTATTCCCAAAAGTAGACTCCCTCTCCGAGCCAGTCATAGGCTTTGGTCGAAGGCAGAAACCCTCCTCCGGCAAGAATTTGTTGCGCCGTTTGCAAGGTGCAGCCATGATAGCCGATGACGGTGCGGGGAGCCTGTATCAATTTGGCAGACCGGGGTGATAGCAACTATGCGACCTCTTGCTCTTATTGTATGTAGAGTAATGTCGATATATTACCCCAAAATGTCCGGCTTCTCTCAACAGGCGAACCCGACTACGCCCTTGACAATCCTCATCCAGAAGCGGTCTCATCTGGAGACCGCCCTCACGAGAGATACCCCCTGATCCTCCATGAGACGCTTCTCTTCCTCCGCCTCCATGTCAATCAGTTCTCGGTTCGCTTCACAATAGCGTACAATCTCCATAACCGCTTCTACTGGCAACTCCCAGTTTTCCGCCGTCTCTTTGAAGTCGCGCTTGTTGGCGAGCATATCGTACCAGACATTAGCGGCGGTGAGGCGGCGTCCTTTGATATAGAGTTGCCTCTTCCAGGAGTGAGGGCGAGAGGTTAGATAGTTCCATGTCACTGTTGTCGCCTCGATATCTGGTAGCAACAGTCGGGTTTGCATCCCCAAAGGGTCAGCGCTATAGATGCGTTTTCCTTCTTGAACTTCGCGGCTCAAGGCGAGTGTAAGACGAGCGGCACGAAGGAGGGCGTCTTTGATGCTGGTGGCTCCGAGTGTTTCCCGCAGATGTTGGAGTTGTGCTTCTTCTTCTGGGGTGACATTGAAGTTTTGTCGTTTGAGCGTTGATATCAAGTTCGTCATAAGAGCCTCCACTTCGCCGAGTGAATAGTATAGAAGGAGTATACCATACTCCAATTGTAGAGGCAAGGTCTTTGGGGTGGCTCTGAAAACACAGTTCTACACTGAACACTGCTATATACATCGCTAGCAAGTGCGTAAACTGCCCGATAAGCAAGCATAAGGAAGGGTTACTTTTGGAGGAAGAGAACCCAGTTTTCGCAAGAAGTGTTCGCCATCTGCTCCCAGACTCTGAGCATGGCTCTCACCAGAGTGCCGTAGTCGTTTTGAGCGATGGATTTCTCATCTATAAAGAACACGCCTCCGTGGGAGCGTCCCTCCTCTCCCCAGCGTTTGAGTATCGGCAAGATAGTACTCTGGTCGAAAGTTACAAGAGTAATCCCCTCCTGCGATGCAACTTCCAGAATGAGTTCATCTGAGACGCTCAAAAACTCTCCTCCATGCCAGTGATGAATAGAGAGTATCCGGGCTTTAGGATTCTTGAGGAGCGCTTGCTCTGCAACGATAGGCGAGATATGTTCGTCAAGGAGAAGGGTGAGCATCTCTCAGAGTTACTCTAAACCCAGTGAAAGCACCTGGGCATTCGGAACGGAACGCTTCAAGGTCTCAAAATCGCCGTTTGCATGGTCGGCAATCGCCTGTTCAATCTCTTGCGGATAGGCTTCATAGTAGTGGAACGCCGCTTTCGCCCACGCCAAAGGACGCCCGAAATGTTGCGCTGTCTGTTCTGCATCTCCTTGGAAGTAGGATTGAGCGACATGAAGAACCTGCCAGACGGCAAGGCGCGAACCTTTCATGTAGGCCTGTCTCCCGATGCTCGAGGAGCGAAACTCAATGAAAGCGAAATCAGTTTCTCGGAGCTTCTCTTCTAAGAGAACAGAACCCGTTTCGCTGGGTGTTTTGCCAAGAGTGCGAGCGACTTTTTGGAGCCGTTCCATTTGTGCCTCTTGCAGGCGCATACTGACAACACGGGACATGAGCATAGCCTCTCTGCTAGTGACGATAGTTACATTGTAAACGGGTTGAGCATTAATGTCAAGATTAAAAAGAGGATATCAATACCTTCGCCAAAAAATCGGGGTTTCGTAACAAAAAGTAGGGCTTATGGAGTACCGTTAAAGTGACAAAACTACAACGGAGGAACTCCTCAGCCCATGCCCGATATTCTACCCCTTTTACTGAGTTTGCAAACGG
>JAPLCR010000068.1 GCA_026392135.1 Armatimonadota bacterium | reverse complement strand
TCGAACACAACAAGGTCAAAAGAGACTAGACCAGAAGGAAGATAGGTGGCTACGGAGAGAGGACTCATCATAAAGACAGGTTTAATCGCCTGTATGGCGCGTCCTGATTCGCTCATCAGTTTACGAAGCGGAAAGTGACGCGACTTTTTTTCAAACTCGTGCCTTAACGTTCCCACTCCTCCTTCGCCCTGCATTGTAGGCAGGTTTTGCCAGTGACGCTCGGCGAGTAGTACGCGGTTATGGCGCAATGTGCGTACATCCAAATCTTGAAACTGCTTGAGGACGGTTGCGTGTGTGGTTCCACTGAACGTTGTTAGTTCAGGGTGCGCCTGATACATGAAGCCTAGCAACGCTTCCATATAAGACACTCGGTACATTGGAAGGAGGTTGATTGCGGAATCCGACCATGTATTAGCAGTATCAATAAGCGCGGACAAACCCACTTTTCGACACTCTATTGTCAAATGGTTTAACACAACCATCTCTTGAAGGCACTCTGTATTGGAAGCCCAGTTCAATAGGAGAGCCTCTTGAGTTGAGAAAGACCTCTCTTCTAGCGGCGCGTTCCCCTGCTCTTCGCCTAGTATATCTTCCGCTCTTATCTCAAGTAGGCGCGTACAGGCGCGAACCGCCTCTTGAGCGATTACGTGCGCCTCTCGAAGTGCTTGCGCGGTGGGTTCCAACGGTTTCAAGTCGGGACTGGCGACAAGAAAGTCGAGAAACGCTTTGGGAAGCGTTTGGTCGCCAATCTCTTGATGAACCTCTATAATCCATGAGAGTAGTTGCTCCAAGACGTTCCATTCAGAGCGTTCGCCTTGCCACTGCGCCGCGAAGAGAGCCTGCCCCAGCGTCTCCCGCTCACGAAATTCCGCCTGTGTCTGCCTGTACTCTAAAAGAGCGTCCAGTAGAGTTAGTTGTCGTTCCGCCTCCTTTGGGGAGCGACTATCCGTCATCAAAAGCGCAAGTTTTTTCTGTGACATACGCCACTCGCCAAAAAGAAAACGGTACCATTTTTGTCCATGAGCGGCGACCATCTGCCGTATCTCGCGTAAAAGCATTGGCTCTGCGCTCCACGCTTCGGGCGTGAAAGTGGAGGCGTACTCGTCTCGGAGAGCGCGGAGGCGCACTCCTAATTTTACGAGCGCCTCCAAGTCTGCGCGGCGCGTAAGCCACTCATTCATTCCAAGTTGAACTCCCACAAATGGCGGGGTTGCATTGGCGCGTTGAACTGCTTGAGCGAGTGCAAGAGCGGCTCTGGGGAGAGTGGGAGAGGGCATTTGAAGACCTACCGCCAAATGCTCCGCTTTGGCGCGTAGCTCCCGCGCTCTATTCAGGGCGCTAGTGAACGTTTCTTGAAACAGGGTCTTATCCGAGGGCAGGAGGACTGTTTTCTGACTTCCCCAATACGGATGTTGAGAGGGTATACCCATTACGGCGATATGGGCTTGCAGTTCGCTAACGAAGCGTTCTCTTTGACGCGCCTCTCCTAAAGTCCATGTGACGAACTCTGGAGTGTTCAGGCGAGGTATTCGTGTAGCCCCTTGTTCGGAGGAAGGGCGCTCCGCCAATTCGCGATTGAGTTGTATCCACTCGCCATGAATGTTATAAAGAGAGAGGGCGCTGTTCCCTACGGACGCGCCCGCAAGACGGGCGTAACTGTTTAGCCGTACACGCGCTTCATTGAGTTCTGCGGCATCCTCGTCTACGGTTCCTAGAACGGGTTGTCCTAGTTCCAATGTGCGTTTTAGTTCTTTAAGAACCCTCTTTTTGTCTGTTTTATTGCTGTGCAGTTCAAGGCACGCATCCCCCAAACCGAGGGCATCCAAACGCCGCTTTACAACTTCCAACGCCGCCATTTTTTCAGAGACGAAGAGTACTGTTTTGCCTTGCCCCAAAGCCTCTGCAATGATATTTGTGATAGTCTGGCTTTTGCCAGTGCCGGGAGGTCCTTGAATAACTAGGTTGCATCCCTGCTTGACTGCTTCGATAGCGAGAATTTGCGAACTGTCTGCGTCTATTACTGTTCTGACATCTTTGTCAGATAGTTTTTCGTCCAGATGGTCTTTTTCGGTCAGGCGAGGCTCAATATCCTTGAACCCATTCGCAAGCAAGGACGTAATAATGGGGTGGGCACTCGGTTTGGATTCATCGGGCCACGCTTTCTCCTCAAGGTCTTTGTACATAAGGAATTTGCTGAACGAAAAAAACGCTAATTGAATAGCATTCTCTTCCACCATCCAGCGTGGTTTGCTCGCAACAGACTGTCTTACCGCCTCCACATACGTAGAAACATCTATATCCTCATTTTCAGCGATGTCAGGAATAGTTATCCCAAAATCGATCTCCAAGAGGGCTTTTAAGGAGGCGTTTATAGCAACATCATCGCCTGTATATTGCAGATAGAAGAGTTCGCTTGCGCTTGCGCGTTCCAGTTCAACGGGGATAAGTATGAGCGGTGAACGGCGGCAGACCTCGCTACTATCCGCCTCATACCATGAGAGCATTCCAAGAGCGAGGAAAAGAGTGTTGACACCCTGCTCCTCAATGAAAGAGCGGGCTGTGTAGAGAGTGTTCAGGAGTCTTTTATGCAGTTCAGCGGAAGAGGCGGCAGTTTTGAGGGAGGAGAGGGGCGCGTTCTTGCGGACGCTATCTTGTAGAGGTTCATCAGGAAGCGCATCAAACTCAAGGAATAAGGCTCCGGAGTAGTTCTCCTCTTCAGCCTCAATCGCCTCTTCGTCCTCCTTCTGGTTTTGCTTTCCGGCTCTCTGCACAGCAGGACGAAAGGGCAGTTTTTTGCCGCCTGATATAAGAGCGTTGAAACTATCCGCCGCCGTTGTATCAATAACTTCTACGCCCCGCGCTTTCAAATAGCGGAAATTCAATAAGGGATTACGGAACGTTAAATCCAGCAACTCTTTTCGCGAAATTTCCAGATTTTGGGCGACCTGTTCTGATAAGGACATAAGGATACCTTTACGTTTCCTAAGACTACTGTTTTGCCATGAAGGGCAGAGGGGTACAATAGCCCTCTGTTGCAACTTGTTCTCTAGCAACTACCCTGAATCCTGCTTCCGATACGGTATTTGTTCTCATCTTGATGAATCAAATCCCCCCTCAAAACAGGTATCCTTTACCTACGCTGAAAGGCGAACCTGCAAGAGAGGAGGGCAACCGATGAGCGAACTCATAGATAAGCGTCCGCGCCTGACGCACCTTGTTCGATGCGCGGGTTGAGCCTCTAAAATTGGGCCCGCCCAACTCGCGCAGGTTCTGCGCAGTCTACCACCCTCACAAGATAAAAACCTACTCATCGGTCTCGCCACCAGCGACGATGCCGGGGTCTACCAGATAGCCCCCAATCTCGCCCTCGTTCAGACCGTTGACTTTTTCACGCCTATTGTAGACGACCCCTACCTCTTCGGGCAGATAGCCGCGACCAACTCCCTCTCCGATGTCTATGCGATGGGAGGCAGACCCATTACCGCCATGAACATCCTCTGCTATCCCATCAAGGAGCGCGACCCCCTCGAACTCGCGCAGATTTTGCGGGGCGGAGCGGAGAAAGTGGCAGAGGCGGGGGCGGCACTCGTCGGCGGTCACAGCGTGGAGGATAGCGAACCCAAGTTCGGACTCTCCGTCACAGGGCTAGTAGACCCGAACCACATCACAAGTAACGCAGGCGCGAAGCCCGGCGACGTAATTGTGCTGACAAAACCTCTAGGAACAGGAATTATCGCGACGGCGGCAAAGTTCACCGACTGCCCTCACGACGTTTTCGCCTACGCTTGTAGTCAGATGGCGACGCTCAATGCGGGAGCCGCCGCCGCCATGCGCGAAACAGGGATAGGCGCGGAACTGGCTATCCACGCCGCCACCGACATCACAGGATTTGGTCTCGTGGGACACCTCTACCAGTTGGCGCGGGCAAGCAAGGTTGGAATAGAGATTGATAGTAGTGCCATTCCAGAACTGCCTTCCGCAGTAGAGTTTGCAAAAGCCGGCTACCTCACCCGCGGTGATAAAGACAATCGCGCCTATCTTGGAGACCTGCTAAACGTTGGTGCGAACGTCCTCGATGAGCGATTGAGCCTACTACTCGACCCTCAGACCTCTGGCGGGCTGGCTATCTGCGTCGCGGAGTCGGCACTGGATACACTTCTAGAACACTTAAAACGAGAGGGCGTAGAGACACGCGCCGTTATCGGGCGCATTATCGCCTCCGACAGCCCTACCCTCACGGTTATATAACCATCAATAATAAGGAGACACTGCCCAAAATGCAATCCCCCGTACTAAACACAGAGATACCCTCACTACCCCTGTACGCCAGTGGAAAAGTGCGCGACATCTACGACCTCGGCGACACCTTGCTTCTGGTTGCGACAGACCGAATCTCCGCGTTTGACGTTATCATGCCGAACGGCATTCCCGATAAAGGGCGCGTCCTGACGCAGATTTCCCACTTCTGGTTCACACAACTCGCCTCTATTATTGAGAATCATGAGATTTCGGTGGAGATAGAACCCATTGTGGAGGCGTTGACAAAAGCAGGGGCTATAGTCACGTCAGAGGTTCGCGCTATGCTAGAAGGACGCTCTCTACTCTGCATAAAAACCCAAGCCCTTCCTGTGGAGTGCGTGGTACGCGGCTATATCGCGGGTTCACTCTGGAAAGAGTACAAGCAAGTAGGTGAGCTTACACAGCCCGTCAGCCTACACGGCTACGACTTTCCGGCAGGGCTACGCGAATCCGAGCGTCTTCCCACTCCCATCTTTACTCCTGCCACAAAGGCGACGAGTGGACACGACGAAAATATCAGCGTGGCTCAGGCAGGAGAGACACTTATAGCGGCAGGGCACGCCAACGGGCGCAAACTGGCGCAACAACTAGAAGAGACCAGTATCGCTCTCTATCAGTCAGCGAGTGAACGCGCCCTGCAAAACGGCATTATTCTCGCAGACACGAAGTTCGAGTTTGGACTATTGAACGGCAGACTCATCTGGATAGACGAGGCACTCTCCCCCGACTCCTCCCGATTCTGGGATAAGGAGATTTACGCCCCCGGCAAATCGCAACCCTCTTTCGATAAACAGTTTGTGCGAGACTGGTTGGAGGCTTCTGGTTGGGATAAAACACCCCCTGCACCACAACTCCCTACCGACGTAGTAGAGGGAACCGCGAACCGCTATCGCGAGGCGTATCAGAGGCTGACAGGAACACCACTGGGATAGAGTATGCCTGCCTTGTCTCTTTCGTATCACTCTGCAACCGCTCTTGGACTAAACGGCGAACCTATCGCTACAACCAACGGTAACCTTTACAAACAGGATAGTGCTATGTCTACACAGCTACGTATTTTAATTGTCGAATGTATGCAGGAGGTATCCTCCTTTAACCCCGTGCCATCGCTGTATGCGAACTTCCATATCGCACACGGCACAGAGATGCTGGCACAAGAGGGACTGAATACCGCAATCGGCGGGGCACTCCCAGTGCTACGCGCCGCCGACATAGAGCCTGTACTCGCGATTTCAGCACAGGCAGGATCGGCAGGTCTCCTCTCCTCAAGCGGCTGGAAGGCTCTGTCTGAGGAGATTCTCGCCTCTGTATCGGAGAGCGTAAAGGAGGGGGTGGACGGGGTCTACTTCTCGCTACATGGGGCTATGGGCGCAGAGGGGGAGCTCGACCCAGAAGGTTATCTGCTTCAAGAGACGCGGTGCATCGTCGGTGAACAGATTCCTATTGTGATCTCTCTTGATTTGCACGGCATTCTTACCGACCGTATGCTCCGACAGGTGAACGGGTTCGCACTCTACCACACCTACCCTCACGTAGATTTCGCCGACACAGGTCGCCGTGCCGCTCAACTTCTTGTCCGCATACTAACAGAGCGCATACGTCCCGTCATAGCACGAGTCGTCGTTCCTGCACTGGTACGTGGGGACGAACTCATTACGAAGTCGGGCTGTTACGGCGACCTTATCCGCGAAGCCCAACGCCTTGAACGCGATGGAACGGCACTCTCTGCGGGTATTATGATTGGTAATCCATTTACAGATGTACCAGAACTCTGCACGCAGGTACTCGTCATAACAGATGGGCAGGAAGAGCAAGCGGCAAACGAAGCGATTCGGCTGGCGGAGGAGTTTTGGGCGTTACGCCATCGAATGCAGGGCAAATTTATCTCACTGGGCCGTGCTATCGCTCAAGCGAAAACCATTAACGGCTCTGTCGTATTTACAGATGCCGCCGATGCCACCTCCTCGGGGGCGACAGGCGACTCGAATATCATCCTCAAAGGCTTACGGGAAAGTAGCTATTCCAAACGTGTATTAGCGCAGATAGTAGATCCTGAAGCCGCTGCTATGGCGCATCAGGCAGGTGTTGGCGCACGGATAGAGGTCATGTTAGGCGGTACGTTAGACACTGGGCGATTCTCACCGATGCAGATTACAGCGCAAGTGCGTTCGCTCTCTGATGGACATTCACGCTACGAAACCATGAGGTCAGGCATTAACGCAGGGCTTACAGCAGTTCTTGAGTATGATAACTTTACAGTGGTTGCTATGAGTAGAACGGTGGGACTATTTGACCGCGCTATGTACTACTCAAACGGATTGAACCCGATAGATTTTGACCTAATTGTAGTAAAATCCCCCCACACAGAGTATCTGATGTACGATGCGTGGGTGGAGAAGAATTTCAATATCGATGTCCCCGGCTCAACCTCGGCGAACCTGCCAACCTTAGGTCACACGATCTGCTCACGCCCCATGTTTCCACTAGATGAAGGCGTTACGTTCACGCCAACCGCTACTCTCTACGCTCGTACCGGATAACCCTCTTCTTTTTTCCTACTTAAGAATCGCCTTTCAGACAACTCCTCTTCGCCTTGGGGGGAGTGCCTTTAGAGCAGAGAGAGGCCAATTCGGCGCGTACTTTAAACGCATTCTCAAATACTCTCAATAATTTCGCAGATGAAGCAGGAAAAAAGCTCCCCTTTCTCGGACTATCTGATAACTCAACACCCACAAGTGAGGTCAAAGATGATTCAAATTGCCGAACTACTTCGCCCCGAACCTGCCCCGCTCTGGAAACTCGTCCAGCAGGCAGGGGTAACCCATGCCGTTGTCTATTTGCCAAAGGACGAAGGTGGAGCAGAACGTCCTTGGGACTATCTCCCTATGCTCAGAATGAAAACACGCCTTGAAGATTCAGGATTCGAGGTTGCCGTTATTGAGAGTACCCCGCCTCTTGACAAAGCGCGGCTGGGGCTACCTGGTAAAGACGAAGAGATAGAGCAGTTCTGCGTCTTTATTCGTAATATGGGGGCACTCCATATCCCCGTTGTCTGTTACAACTGGATGGGCGCGTTCAACTGGCTACGCACCTCAGTCGGTATTCCTGCGCGGGGAGGCGCACTCGTCACAGGCTACAATCACGACTATATGAAAGACGCACCTCACACTGAATATGGCGAAGTCAGTGAAGAGCGAATGTGGGAAAACTTCGCCTACTTTCTCCAAAAAGCACTGCCCGTTGCGGAAAAGGCAAAAGTCAAACTCGCCCTTCACCCTGACGACCCACCCATATCTCCAATTCGTGGTCTTGCCCGCATCATGCGGAGCGTAGAGGCGTTTCAGAGAGTATGCGACATGGCGGAGAGTGAATACAATGGGTTGACGCTCTGTCAAGGAAACTTTACCCTTATGACGGATGATCTCCCCTCCATAATTCGCCACTTTGGGAAGCAGGGGCGAATCCACTTCGTCCATTTCCGTGATGTGACAGGAACACCCGACAATTTCAAGGAGACCTTTCACGAGATAGGTAAGACCGATATGCTCGCCTGTATGAAGGTATACAAAGAGTTAGAGCTTGAGTGCGTTCTGCGCCCAGATCATGTTCCCACTCTAGAAGGCGATCAGAACGACAACCCCGGCTACTCTAGCATCGGGCGGTTACTCGCTATCGGCTACATTCAGGGGCTACGAGAGGCTGTGTATGGTCGCCCCGACAAGAACACATCTGCCAACTAAGCAAGGAGACATCCCGGTTTGAAATCACTGAAAATCACCGATTTGCGGATTGCCGTCATCAAAGATGCACCCATGACCTGCCCCATTATCCGCATCGAAACGAATCAAGAGGGGCTGTATGGGCTAGGCGAGGTACGCGATGGAGCCAGCAAGACATTTGCACTCTTCCTCAAAAGCCGCCTGCTTGGTGAAAACCCACTGGATGTAGACCGGCTTTTTCGAAAAATCAAGCCATTTGGGTTTCATGGAAGGCAAGGGGGTGGGGTATGTGGCGTGGAGATGGCACTATGGGATATTGTGGGAAAGTACTACGGTGTGCCTGTCTATCAGCTCATTGGCGGTAAGTTTCGCGATAAAATCCGCGTCTATGCCGACACTGACATGGATGCAGACCCCGCAGTGACCGCTAGCCGACTCATGGAGCGAATCGAGCAGGGTTTCACCTTCTTGAAAATGGACTTCATGGGAACGAGTAGGTCAAAGAATACAGTTCGGTTTCTACACGGCGAAGTTCCACCTCCGCCGGGCATGACCCTAAAGGATGTGATAAACACGCAACATATGTTTACGGGGATGGAACTCTCTGCCTCTGCAATCGCTACAATAGCAGAGTATGTTGCGGAGGTACGTCGCATTGTGGGGTATGATACCCCTCTCGCCGCCGACCACTTCGGGCATATCGGGGTCAATTCGTGCATACGGCTTGGTAAAGCCCTCGAACCGTTTACTCTTGCATGGCTAGAAGACTTGATTCCTTGGCAACACACCGACCTCTGGAAACGTATCACAGACGCGGTAGACCTTCCAACCTGTACGGGCGAAGACATCTATCTCAAAGAGGGGTTTGTTGAACTGTGCAAACACCATGCGGTAGACATTATTCATCCCGATTTGGCGACCAGCGGGGGAATACTCGAAACAAAGAAAATTGGAGACATCGCTCAAGATTGGGGCGTTCCTATGGCAATGCACTTTGCGGGTACGCCCATCTCTTGTATGGCGAACGTACACTGCGCCGCCGCCACAGAGAACTTCCTCGTGCTTGAAAACCACTCAGTGGATATCGATTGGTGGAGTGATCTTGTGGTGGGGATCGACAAGCCTATCGTTCAAAACGGCTTCATCACCGTTCCCGATACACCCGGTCTTGGTATCACACTAAACGAAGAGGTTGTAAAAGAGCATCTGTTAGACGGCTCTCTGTTTGAACCCTCTACGGAGTGGGACACCGAG